>JBILNH010000237.1:0-2888 GCA_044375095.1 Crocinitomicaceae bacterium | reverse complement strand
ATTATAAAGGTCAGCGAATAACACTAGAAGAAGCGAAACAGGTAATAGCTACTAGCGGAACGAAAGTGTTAGAGAGCAACATCAAAAAGACTTCAGGACCTCAAGAAGATCTAACAACTTCATCTAAAGTAGTAACTGGAGAAGTGACAATGAATAGAACGGTAGAAGAGGAACCAATAATTTTGATACCGCAACAAGAGGTCCAATTGGTTAGTAGAATAACTTACGCGGAATACCCGAGAGAAGAATTGAATAGGTACAATGGTAAGGGCTTCTTCTATTACGACGAGATCGATCAACGCATTAAATCCAACGTAGCAAATTCCGCAGAACAGTTGCCGCCTGTGTATTATTTCAGAAACGATTTAGATACGCTTCAATTAGCAAAGGAGAAAGATTCTGTTCATTATTTTAAGTTGGATATAGATAAATTGGAGCTGCGTGGAGATTTTTCTGAATGGTTTGTTCGTTATCCGGGACGAAAAGAACTTCGGGAAGTTGAAACAGGATTAGAAATTCGTATTTTTGATAAGACTGAAAAGCAGCGTGAGCATATCCTTTCAACGTTACGATTACTTGAACTGAGCTATACCGAAGAATGGCTTACTCCTGCTGCTGAAAATTAACAAAAAGGGTTATTTGTAGAAACGATGGAAACAAAAGAACAAGTTGAATTTTCCTTAGATGAATTGCTCGTAGAGCAAAGAGATTTGATCGTGTACAATGACGATTTCAACACATTCGACCACGTCATTGACTCGTTAATAAAAATCTGCGATCATCACCCATTGCAGGCGGAACAATGTGCGTTAATCGTTCACAACAACGGCAAATGCCAAGTCAAGCGAGGCGATTACGATGTGTTGGCTTCTATGTGCACTGCGTTGCATGAATGTGGAATCACTGCAGAGGTCGAATAAATTCACTTTTTCATTGCAAAAACCAAAAAACGGATTAACTTTGCACCCGAAATTGGCTTCGTAGCTCAATCCGCCGCGGCGGAAGCACCAGATGAACGACTCTGGTGTGAGATAGAGAAGCAAAAAATATTGGCTTCGTAGCTCAACTGAATAGAGCACCACATTACGGCTGTGGAGGTTTAAGGTTTGAATCCTTACGAGGTCACAAAAGGAACCCAGCACGAACGTGCTGGGTTTTTGCTTTTAAACGCGTTCAAAATTTATTTTGAAAAGCGGATAAAAGCAAAAACCCAAAAACTGCCTTAGCAGTTTGGGTTCCATGCTTGGGTTAGCCCACAACGAAATGGATCACAACGTAATCCAAAATTCAGAGTGAGAGCGAGAGTGAGAGTGAGAGCGATGAACACCAAACAGTTTTCTTCGCTCTTGCATCATAACTTCATTACTGTTTAACAGTAGTTGACTTTATAAAGTCTAATTAGTTGATTTTGTTCAATAAACTATCTTTTCTTAGCCCACAAATAATCCTTAAAACAGAATGACACCGCGAAGCAGCAACGAAGTTAATGAAGCGTGAGAGCGATGAACTCCACATTGTTTCTTTTCAAAACAGCTTTTTAGTTCTCCAACCAAAGAAGACTGCCGTCGCCGTAACTAAGGAAGCGGTAGTCGTTTTCTAGGGCGTAGTCATATATCTTCTTCCAATCTTCGCCGACAAATGCATGAATTAATAGCAAAAGCGTCGACTTCGGTTGGTGAAAGTTTGTCAATATGGCGTCTACACTTCGAATACGGTACCCAGGTTTGATCATTATCCCCGTCTTGCTAAGGAATTGATCACATTTTTCAGTTTCGAGTTGCGCTAACAGGGCATTCAACGCCGCCGAAAAATCAATGTGTTGCGGCAAGGAATACGCTTCCCATTGCGTGATCTGTAAATCTCTTAACGTCAGTTTCTTGTCTTGGATCAGTTTTACACCCATCCAATAAATACTCTCTAACGTTCGTAAGGATGTTGTTCCAACTGCAATGCGGGTTTGCTCGTGATTTTTAATCAAGGTTTCAATGAGTTCGCGACTCACCTCAATGAATTCTGCATGCATATCGTGTGCTTCAGCCGTTTCGCTCTTTACGGGTTTAAACGTCCCTGCGCCAACATGAAGCGTGAGTGTGGCTGTTTCAATTCCTTTTGTTCCGAGGCGCGCAAACAATTCCTCCGTAAGGTGAAGTCCTGCAGTTGGTGCGGCAACAGATCCGTCTTCTTTGGCATAAACGGTTTGGTAGTTGCTTCTATCACTTTCCTCAGTTTCCCTATTGAGGTAGGGCGGAAGTGGAATTTTTCCGGCAAGGTGAAGGATCTCCGCAAAGCACAGGTTCTTATCTGTCAAGATAAAAAGAATCTTGAATCCGGTATCCAATCGCTCAAGTAATTCTGCATAAAGCGTTTCCTGTTTGCCATTTGACTCAAATTGCAGTTCGATCAGACCTGTTTTCCATTTTTTAACACCTCCGATTTGGCAAATCCATTCAACATTTCCTTTTTGATGCATCGCGGTACTGACATCAGGATAACAGTCGCCGTGCTCTAAGCAAAAAACTTCCACTTGTCCGCCGCTGCTTTTATGAAAGTGCAAACGCGCTTCAATTACTTTGCTATTGTTTATAATTAACAAAGCGTTTTGGGGCAAGTGGTCACCCAAATTAAAGTACTGATCGTTTCTGATTTGCCCATGCTCATACACCAACAATTTGCTATTGTGGCGAGGAGTTACCGGATAACGCGCAATCCGTTCATCTGGAAGCGTGTAATTAAAGTTGTTAATGTTTGTTGCACTCATCTTACAAAATTCGACGTAAAATTAAAAAGAGAATGGCTAACATGACCGTTATGGAGCCAACAACTTTTGCGTTCTAGGCAGATTATTAGATTTGTAATAAGGTATTCATTTCGCTTAAACAAGCTATAAT
>JBILNH010000122.1:0-7472 GCA_044375095.1 Crocinitomicaceae bacterium | reverse complement strand
TAACTTTTGGGTTGATCATTCCATCAGGTCCTTCAAATGCCCAATTGGTAAAATTCTTTGCACTACCAAATCCACCAGGAATTACTAATGCATCAATGTCTGCGGGTTGAATCGCAGAAATTTCAACCACTTCGCCTCGTGCAATTCGAGCGGATTCAACGAGCATGTTCCTTTTTTCAGGCATTTCTTCGCCGGTTAGGTGATTGATCACATGGTATTGATCTTCATCGACACTTATACAGACTGCTTCTGCTCCGAGTTCGTTGATTGCCAAAAGCGTGAGAACAGCTTCTTGAATTTCAGCTCCATCATATACTCCACAACCGGAGAGTAACACACCAATTTTCATCGTATTTATTCTTTTGTGTACGTGTAGTTAATCGCATTCACCCAATCGGATAAATCTAAAAATACTTGACTACCTGCTTCTTTCTTGTAAGCGAATTCAGTAACGTCGATATACAACGTATCGGTAATTAATTGTCTGCAATTATCCCCATGGTTGACATGAACCAACTGAATTGCACGTCTTGGTGGCAACGATTTGCTAATCATTGCTGAACCTATACATGTAAACGTATGTTCACCGCAGCCACCACTGTAATTGACTGCCACCATTAGTGTATTACCTGAAATTTTTACAGATTGAATGCTAAACAATGCACTTTCGCTTTCAATTGTCCCAATTTGACCTTTAATTTTCTGTGTGACTTGAGTTTCTTCCTTTGCTAATTTTTGAGAACTTGCGCAGCTTCCAAATAAGGTAAGACAAGCTATGTAGAGTAAACTTTTCATAATCTTCGAATTTAAAACAAAAATATATCTTATGTGCCATTCAATCTAGTAACCTTCTGTTAGATGTTCCGTATTTTTGTTCTATGAAAACGCGTACACTCAAAAAAAATAAAGTCAATGTAGTCACGTTGGGCTGTTCAAAAAATATTTTTGATTCGGAAGTCATGATGGCTCAATTAAAGGCTAATCATTTTGAAGTGGAACATGAAGCGCGACAAGATGATTCAGAGATCGTGATCATCAATACGTGTGGATTTATTGACAATGCGAAGCAAGAATCAATAGATACGATTTTGCGTTACGCTCAAGCCAAAACAGATGGTTTGGTGGACAAAGTGTATGTAACTGGATGTTTATCTGAACGCTACAAAGATGACTTGGAAAAAGAAATTCCTGAAGTAGATGCGTTTTTTGGGACTCGAGACCTTCCAAGATTACTTAAAACACTGAAAGCAGATTACAAACATGAGTTAATTGGTGAACGTATACTCACTACACCAAACCATTATGCATACTTCAAAATTGCTGAAGGATGTGACAGGCCCTGTTCGTTTTGTGCTATACCATTGATGCGTGGAGGACACCTGTCAACACCAATTGAACAGTTGGTCGATCAAGCAAAAGGCTTAGCTAAAAATGGTGTTAAGGAGTTGATGTTCATCGCGCAAGATTTGACCTATTACGGCTTAGATCTTTATAAAAAAAGAGCATTAAGCGACTTACTTGAGCGCGTTTCAGATGTGGAAGGTATCGAATGGATTCGCTTACATTATGCGTTTCCATCAGGATTCCCAATGGATGTGTTAGATGTCATGCGTGAACGTTCCAATATTTGCAATTACCTTGATATGCCCCTTCAACACGGATCTACCAGGATGTTGCAATCGATGCGTCGCGGAATTACACGTGAAAAAACGGAGGATTTGATTGCGAAGATTCGGGATAAAGTTCCTGGAATCGCCTTGAGGACAACATTGATCGCTGGTTACCCAGGAGAAACAGAGGCTGATTTTCAAGAAATGGCCGATTGGGTAGAACGCAGCCGTTTCGATCGATTGGGGATCTTTACCTATTCACACGAGGAAAACACACATGCGTATTCACTTGAAGACGATGTTCCAGATCCTGTAAAACGCGATCGTGCAGATGCGATCATGGAATTGCAAGCGGGCATTAGTTATGAATTGAATCAGGAAAAGGTAGGAAAAACCTTCAAGGTGCTATTCGATAGGGCAGAGGGTGACTATTTTATCGGTAGAACAGAATTTGATTCACCTGAAGTGGATAATGAAGTACTGGTTAAAAAGGAGAATACGTATCTTCGAATTGGTGATTTTGCACAAGTAAAAATTGACAAAGCGGATCATTATGATTTGTACGGAACTGTTGTAGAATAATATGAATAGTAATCGACTGAAATACTTAGCTATTTTTTTACTTCCACTAACTGTCGCCTTTTCTTTCGTCGCGCAGGGTTGGTTAACGTTTTTGCCTTCTTTTGTGTTTTTTTTCTTGATTCCGTTGCTCGAATTGGTGCTTCGTGCCGATTCTTCAAATTATTCAGATATTGATAAAGACGCGTTAAGTAAAAATCCTTTTTACGACACGCTTCTATACCTAATGGTGCCCTTGCAGATCGGCTTTTTGTTTTGGTACTTAACTATTATTTCCGATTCGCCAACCTATCTAGAACAAGCAGGAAGAACGGTCGCTATGGGAATGATGTGTGGCATTATTGGAATAAATGTAGGCCATGAACTTGGTCACCGCATGAAAACGTTTGAACGATTCCTTGGTGAAGTGTTGTTGCTGACTTCGTTAGAAAATCATTTTCTTCCGTACCATAACCGTGGACATCATTATCAAGTCGCGACACCACAAGATCCGGCAACTGCGCGAAGAAACGAATGGTTGTTTGCGTTCTGGTTCCGTTCTCAAATAGGAAGTTATTTTCAAGCCTGGAAAATTGAAAAAGAGAGGATGAAAATACAAAAACAGCCAATCTTCAGTTTGAAAAATAAAATGATTCAATACACGCTTGTTCATCTGGCGCTTTTTCTATTTATCTATTTGGCTTTTAGTGGTTTCGTTCTATTGCAATTTATAAAAGTAGCGATCATCGGAATTTTATTGCTAGAAACAGTTAATTACATTGAGCATTACGGGTTGTTGCGTAAAAAAAGAGAAAACGGAACTTACGAGCGGGTTAAGCGAATACACTCGTGGAATTCCAATCATGTGCTTGGTCGATCCGTATTGTTTGAATTAACGCGACATTCAGACCACCATTACAAAGCAGATCGTCCGTATCAATTATTAGAGTCGCACGAAGAATCGCCTACCATGCCTACAGGTTATCCCGGAATGATGTTGCTGGCATTTTTTCCACCGTTGTTTTTCAAGGTAATGAACAACCGAATCGAGCAACATACGGAATTAAAGGAAATGTATCTTTAATGTTTGATGTTTCTTGGGTGAAACGTGATGATGGCATCCCTCAAAAAGCGTTGATCGAGGTGCGTATAAATTTCAGTGGTCGTAATTGATTCGTGTCCCAACATTTCTTGTACAGCTCGTAAATTTGCACCCCCTTCGATGAGGTGTGTAGCAAATGAGTGACGGAAGGTGTGTGGTGAAATCACTTTTGTCAATTGAATGTGTTCAGCTAATTGTCGAATAATGGTGAAAATCATTACGCGCGTGAGTTTAGCACCACGTCGATTAAGAAAAACCACCTGTTCATTGCCCAGTTGTATGTCTTGAAAGTTTCGAATGTGTTGCGTGTACAAATTAATTTCTTTCTCTACACTCGGACTAACAGGGACCAATCGCTCTTTGTTTCCTTTTCCAATTACACGAATAAATCCTTCATCGAAATAGAGATCAGCAAATTTTAAATTGACCAATTCGCTGACACGTAACCCACAACTGTATAGTGTTTCCAAAATGGCTCTGTTCCGATGCCCTTCTTTTTTGGATAAATCTACGGCATTTAAAAGCGAGTCAATTTCTTCAATAGATAGTACCTCTGGTAGTTTTCGGCCTATTTTCGGTTGTTCGAGTAACTCACTTGGATCATCTTGAATAACCTCTTCGACCAATAAATAGCCGTAAAATTGTTTGACTCCACTAATTATTCGTGCTTGAGATCGGGCACTTAGGCCTAAATCATAGAGCGTAGCTACGAATTCTTTAAGGTTGTCGTATGAAATAGTTTCAGGTTGAAGTCGTTTAGCAATGGAAAAATCAGCCAATTTATGCACGTCATTTTGATACGCGAATATGGAATTTTCAGCTAAACCTTTTTCGATTTTCAGGAACGAAACAAAATCCTTAATATAGCGATCCCAAACGGACATTTTATGCATCTTTTAATCGTCAATGGACCCAATTTGAACTTACTCGGTCAACGGGAACCACAAATATATGGGATTGAAAAGTTTGAAGACTATTTCTCCGAACTAAAATCGAGAATAGATGTTGAAATCGATTACTTTCAATCTAACACAGAAGGTGAAATTATTGACACGTTGCAGCAATCTAAACACGATGGTATTGTACTCAACGCTGGCGGATATACCCACACAAGTGTGGCAATAAGGGATTGTATTTCTGCAATTGACGTTCCGGTTGTGGAGGTACATATCAGTAATCTATCGAAAAGAGAATCGTTTCGACACGAATCATTAATTGCACCCGTTGCCGTTGGAAGTATAATGGGATTTGGTTTAGCGGGTTATGAAATGGGTATTCGTTATTTCTTAATGAATAAGCGTTGATTGAGCTGACTAAATCGACCAATTCCTTTGAAGTAACGTGCCCATAGCAGACTGCCTTTGTACAACCCAACCATATTCTCATTACTATTAAGTTTCCTTATAGACCTTCGTTGCCTTAGAAGTTGAGGTAAACGTCTATACAACGCCATGTGTGCGTTCCAAATACTTCGAATGTGCACGAATTCACCTCTTATGAGAAAACGCATCGCAGCAATTCCATCCAATTTCATTCGCCAAAATAACGTTGGAAACAACCATCCCGAATGATTTTTAACCAGCATATAAAGGCTGTTTCGAAAATTTAAAAACGATTTTTTTGGAGATAAATAGGGGAGTGTGCCACCTCCAACATGGTAAATTTCTGAAGATGGAACTACATAAAATGAATAACCCAATTTCTTGATCCGCCAGCAAAGATCAATCTCTTCCATGTGCGCAAAAAATGCCTCATCAAATCCGCCAACTCGATGAAATAATTCTGAACGAATGAGTAAGGCCGCTCCAGTTGCCCAAAAAACCTCAGTTTCTTGGTTGTATTGTCCGTCATCGATTTCAACTTGATCGACCAATCGTCCCCTACAGAAAGGGTAATAATTTCGATCCAAGAATCCTCCTGAAGCTCCGGCATGTTCAAATGCTGAACGTTGGTGAAACGAACGAATTTTTGGTTGACAACCTGCTACATTTGGATCATTCATTTTTTGAAGCAGTGGGACAAGCCAATTCTCTGTTACCTCTATGTCGCTGTTCAACAGCAAATAAAACTCACTGTCAATTTGTTTTAGTGCGTCATTGTATCCTTTTGCGAACCCGCCATTTTCACGATTTAGGATAAGTTCAATATCAGGATAATTCGATTGTACAAATGCCACAGACTCGTCAGTAGACCCATTATCTGCAACAATTACACGTGCTCCCTTAGAAAATCGCATAACCGATGGCAAGAATTGTTCTAGGTATGATTTACCGTTCCAATTTAGAATTACAATTGCAGTTGAACTGAATGTGTTTTCCATTTAATATTGACGGAAAAGATCGTTACTATTTCCTCCCCAGTGTTCTTGAACTCCAGAATTAGGATCATCGATGTTTCCTTTGGTACTGTTTCGGCTATTCAACATTTGCGGCCAGGCAGGATTTTTCAATTCTCCAAGCATATCCGAATGCAACAAACGATAGGCATTGTTTACTAAATCAGGGTTGTAAAAAATGAATCTTCTATTACTAAACTGACCAATTTTATTGTACTGCCAAATTTCATAAGGATATTCTGTGGAAGAAACTTCTCGTTGAATGATATTGGTTGGTGATCCGTATTGAAGATATACTCTACCCCGGTCAGTTTCAAAACCCTCTTGAAAATTATTCGCATACAACCGTTCGACTAACTGTACCTGCATTTTGTATTTTATCCAAGATTCTGATGGATTTTCAGGCGTTGTTTTGCTCCAAAACGCTTGTAAATGGCGCCGTTGACGATCCTCATCTTTTGATTTAAGAACGGATAAGATGTTCTTAATTTCCGAAGGCTTGGAGATGGGAATAAGGCTTTCTAAGAAGTACGAGACGCTGTCTGTTGTCAAAGACGCTTGGAAAATAGGGTCAAGTACGAGCGTTTCAACGTCATATGAAACTTCGATATCATTACTGCGCTCAAAAAAGTAGCGTTGAGTAACTAATTCTGCCATGTTTTTAGAGATTACCGAATAATTTAACGCATACTTTCCAGTCGTTAAATTGGCAATATTTACATTTCGTAAAACTGGAACAACTTCACCTACCTTGTGTTTAGAATAAGAAGTGTATTCCTCGATCTCTTTGCCAGTGTCTGTAGAACTGATCCATTGTTTAACCCCAAAAATAGTATCCGTTAATTGATGGGTTTGGTATAACTCTAAGTAAACAGGAATTGACTTAAGTTCTTTAGGGTAGAAGGTAGAAAGCCTCGGAATCATATAATAGCCTGATTTCGTGAATCCGTTTAATTGTTCAGTAGGAAAGGCGTATTCTATTGTTTGTATATCTGATGCGGTTACACCTGATTCTAATGCCTCAATAGTCACAGGAAAACTGGTGTTCACCGGTTTGTTTTCGCTGTTTAAGTCAGTTAATGAAATAGAAAACGTGTATTCACCCGGTCTAATTGGTATTCGCTTGATGTCATAAAAATCCTCAACAATACTGTCCTTCATTAAAGGTGATTCCAGTCGATAAGCATCTGTTAGAATGGTTTCACTATCTTTTTTAAGTTCAATTCGGATAGCTAGCTCGCCTTTCAATCCTTCAGGAACTGGAAGATATCGAATAGAATGACCAACAAATTGAAAGTAAACTTCTAAGTAATTGCCTTCATTCGGCGCATAAAACTGCTTGGTGTCAAGATAAGCACGTAATGGACTTCCTTGCGAAAGTAATGTAAACGTTGACGTTAAAACGAAAAGAAAGCTGATTAAGCGCATGAGCATATAAATTCAATCCTTAAAAATACGAAATCTCTGTTTATCCTTTCGGAATAGAAAATGAATAATATTCTTCCTTTTTTTCGAATTCCACTTGTCAAATTTCAAACTATTACTACTTTTGCCCCGGAGAGTTGGCAGAGTGGTCGATTGCGGCGGTCTTGAAAACCGTTGTACCGAGAGGTACCGGGGGTTCGAATCCCTCACTCTCCGCTGAAAAAGTGGTCTTGCAGTGCAAGGCCTTTTTTTTTGGAGATGAGTGGATGAGAACCAAAGGGTTCGAGCCGCAGCGCAGCGCAGACCAGCGAAGCTAATCCCTCACTCTCCGCTGAAAAAGTGGTCTTGCAGTGCAAGGCCTTTTTTTTTGGAGATGAGTGGATGAGAACCAAAGGGTTCGAGCCGCAGCGCAGCGCAGACCAGCGAAGCTAATCCCTCACTC
>JBILNH010000210.1:0-3680 GCA_044375095.1 Crocinitomicaceae bacterium | reverse complement strand
TCCGCTTAAAAGTTTTCAAAAGAAACCAAAACCCCGTAAAACGCATGATTTTACGGGGTTTTTTGTTTTTGATCCAATCAAAATAAATCATAAAAAAGCAAGAAAAAGGTGCGTCATTCGGTGCACCAATTATTGGGATTAAAGTAAACCAAAGACAACTGCCATACTTAAGTTAAGTATAGAAATGGATGAATTGTTCAAATCAAAATACCTCTTCTAATTTCTCAAGACCTATTCCTCTTGATCCTTTGAGTAAAATTAGGGCATTAGAAAGTGGGTTTTCAATCAAGAAATCTTTTGCTTCTTGAGTTGTTTTAAATTGATAAGAAATAGTTGAATTTTTCAAATTGAGGAATTCTTCTCCAACCGTTATGCATTTTAATTGAAGTTCTTCAACTAATTGAACGATTAGCTCGTGTTCGCGTTTTGATTCTTTTCCTAATTCCCGCATATCTCCGAGAATAACCCATTTGTTGTTGTGTTTTATTTGCTGAAAGCTCTCTATGGCAGACGACATGCTGGTTGGATTGGCATTATAACAATCTAACACTAGTGTGTTTTTAGCTGTCTTTTTAACTTGAGAACGGTTATTAGTAGGTGTATAATTTGAAATAGCCTCATTAATGGCTTCATTTGAAACATCAAAGAGTTTTCCAAAACTAATGGCAGCAAGGAAATTATTGAAGTTATATTTTCCCACAAGATTAGTGGATAGAATAGGGGAGGTATAACCGTTGTATTTCCATTTAAATTCTACAAATGGAGTCAGTTGAATGAGTTCTCCGTTTATGTCAGCATGCTCCGTACCGAAAGAAAACAAGTTTATATGTTGAGGTACAGCGCGTGACAACGTATCATCCTCAATATTATAGACAACCGTGCCATTTCTTTCTTCAACGGATAGATAGAGCTCAGTTTTCGTTTTAAGAACGCCATTAAAGTCCCCAAATCCCTCCAAGTGCGCTTTACCAATATTAGTTATTATGCCATGTGTAGGTTCAGCAATTTCACAAAGTTCTTGAATATCATTTGGTTTATTAGCACCCATTTCAATAATGGCTATATCATGCTCATTCGTTAACCGCAATAGAGTTAAAGGTACACCAATGTGATTGTTAAGGTTTCCAATCGTCGAAAGTACACTCCAACGCTTTTGAAGAACGGCACTTAATAGTTCTTTTGTTGTCGTTTTACCGTTGCTTCCGGTGATACCAATAACTGGAATGGAAAACTTCTTTCGATGAAAATTTGCAAGTTGTTGTAAAAAAAATAAACCATTTTCGACAATAAATATGCGTTTATCATTGACAAATTCAGGTTCATCAACAATAACATATTTTGCACCATTTTCTAATGCTTGGGATGCAAAAGTGTTGCCATTAAACTGAGGGCCTTTTAAGCAAATAAAGAGACAGTCTTTTGAGATGGCACGTGTATCCGTACAAACACCGCTTGTTTCGTAAAAAAGATTGAATAGTTCCTCCATATTTAATCAAAAAAAAAGCCTCCGTTAGGAGGCTTTCAATCTATATTCTTAACGTTTTCTTTGTTTGTCTCTTCCGTAGTTTTGGCCGTATGGACTTCCAATCCGATCCATACAACACCTGAATCCAAGAGTAGACATAGATCGATCTTCGTCGAGGTACCTGCGGTTACCAACTGCCAACCAATATGCACGGTCTTTCCATGATCCACCTTTATAAACTCTAGACTTATCAGAGATTAGCGTTGAAGGCCAACCTTTGTTTCCTCCAGAATTTATCGAGTCACCTTTAAGAAGGTCATAAGCTTCATGTTCATTTTGATACATTACTAAGTTTGGATCTCTAGAACCTTCATTGATTGACTTCAATCGATCGCGATCGTTATAATGAAGTGAAGATTCAATATCACCATCAAGGTAATCGATGTAATCATCTTTTCTGTAATTCAATCGACCAATATTCTCTTCCTCTGTTACATTGCGGTATTTTATTTTACCTGGCGTATCCATTAAGTAGTCAGAAAAACCTTCTTTAATCATCGCTATTATTTCATATGAGTACTCATTCTGGTTGGGAGTAGTAGACGTTCGAATCATAGAAAATATACCTGATGATGTCTCATAGATCGAATCATTTATCAATTGGTAAGCGTCAAACTCGTACTTTTCATTTTTTAATAAAATAGCACTGTCTAAGATAAGATTGATGCGTTTGATAATAGCCAATTCAATTGAATCTTTCTTAAAATTGTGTGAAACGAAAATAGGATCCGGTTGGTAACCCGATTTAACGTCATTTCTTGAAGCTACCTTGCGATCAACACCATTTGGGATATTGTTATCATTCAAACTACTAAACTGATCTTTTTGTTTTGGATCATGTGTTTTACCTGAAATACGCTGGTAACGCACGCGCTCAAATTCATTCAAATACTCTTTCATGCCATGAACGTCGTATTGAACGGTCGCTTGTTTGTCTACGATACCTTCACTATTGAACATTTTCGTTTTAAACACATTTCCTCTGAAAGGACGGAAATCATCAAAATCTTCTGAAGAAAGAGGACGATAAACATCCATAACCCATTCAGAAACGTTTCCAGCCATGTGATAAAGTCCATAATCATTCGGCCAATACGATTCAACAGGAGCTGTAACATCTGCTCCGTCATTCAAGTGTCCTGCAATACCCATGTAATCACCTTTCCCTCTCACAAAGTTCGCGCGGATTCCACCTTTAAATTGCTCTTCATCTTCGCGAACCCAGTGTCCATCCCAAGGATAAATACGCTGACCTTCAATAGTTTCTTGGTTAACGTTGCCGATTAAACCAGCTGCTGCAAATTCCCATTCAGCTTCTGTTGGGAGCCTGTAACGCGGGAGAAGAATTCCATCCTCCATACGAACAATTCTGTTTTTGATTTGCGCATCACCAACACGGGCCTCATCTGAAATATCAGGTGTAATATCCGTTAAACCGTAATGAAGTTGACCTTTTCTCTTCTTGTCTTTCAGTTCCTTACGTTCTTCTTCGCCTGTAACAACACCAATATGATAAGTTCCTCCTAAATAAGCATCAGTATTAAATGTTTCGTCTACATTTTGTCTAGGATTCCATTGTAGGATACCTTCACGAATCATAACATATTCGTTAACCCTGTCTGTACGCCATTTACAAAAATCGTTAGCTTGCAACCAAGAAACACCAACCACAGGATAGTCACGGTAAGCTGGATGACGTAAATAGTAGTCTACATACTTTTCGTTAAATCCGAGCGGTGATCTCCAGCACAACGTATCTGGTAATGCATTTTGATAAACCACTGGATATTCTGCATAAGCTCTTGAAATCCAATATAAATATTCTAACCAATGGAAATTAGTGACCTCGGTAGCATCCATGTAGAATGATGAAACAGTCACACGAGCTGGACGATTGTTCCAGTCGAACATCACATCTTGCTCGGCACGACCCATAGTGAACGTTCCACCTTCGATGAAGTTCAGACCTGGTCCAGTTTCCTGATCAATAAAAGGGACTTTTTCGAATCCACCTTGTTTAGTGTTGTTGTATTCCCAACCTGTAGAAGAGGAAGATTCACGGGCACATGATCCTAATAAAAGACCTCCCGCGAGAAAGGAGAAAAACAGTATAAAACGCATGTTTCTAAATTTATTTTTCATTGTTTTCAGAGCT
>JBILNH010000236.1:0-2889 GCA_044375095.1 Crocinitomicaceae bacterium | reverse complement strand
CATACTGACTTTATCGTCAATCATGCGGTGAAGTTGGTCGATGTGCACGCGAATTTGTTCCATAGTGTCGCGGTCACGGATGGTAACCGTATTGTCTTCTAACGTTTGGTGATCAACTGTAACGGAATAAGGTGTTCCAATGGCGTCCTGGCGACGGTAACGTTTACCAATGGAATCCTTTTCGTCGTACTGACAGTTGAAGTCGAACTTCAGGTTATCGATGATCTCACGCGCTTTTTCAGGCAAACCATCTTTTTTCGTCAATGGCATTACCGCCACTTTATACGGTGCCAAAGCTGGTGGAATAGACAATACCGTGCGTTCAGAACCATCTTCCAACTGCTCGTTTTTGTGTGCTGCACTCAGCACGGCAAGGAACATGCGATCCAATCCAACAGAAGTCTCTACCACATACGGCACATAATTCTGGTTCAACTCAGGATCGAAATACTGTAATTTCTTACCTGAAAACGCTTCGTGTTGTTTTAAATCAAAATCGGTACGTGAATGGATACCTTCCAATTCCTTGAAGCCCATTGGGAAATCAAATTCTATATCACATGCAGCATTCGCGTAGTGCGCCAATTTGATGTGGTCATGGAAGCGGTACATTTTATCACCCAAACCGAGCGATTTATGCCACTTTGCGCGTGTTTCTTTCCAGTACTCGTACCATTTCATTTCATCGCCCGGACGGACAAAAAATTGCATTTCCATTTGTTCAAATTCACGCATGCGGAAAATGAACTGGCGTGCAACAATCTCGTTACGGAACGCCTTACCAATTTGAGCAATCCCAAACGGTATTTTCATCCTCCCCGATTTCTGCACATTGAGGAAATTGACAAATATTCCTTGGGCTGTTTCAGGTCGCAAGTAAATGGTAGAAGCATCTCCAGCAACAGAACCCAACTCCGTGGAGAACATCAAATTGAACTGACGTACTTCTGTCCAATTTTTGGAACCCGATAACGGACAAGCAATTTCAAGGTCAACAATCAATTGGTAAACACCTTCAAGGTCATTGTTTTCCAATGCCGTTCGCATGCGGTCCTCAATCGATTTGATTTTCTCGTTGTTGCGAACAACATTCGGATTGGTCTTACGGAACTGGTGCTCATCAAAGTCGTCACCGAATTTCTTCACACCCTTCTCCACTTCCTTTTCGATCTTCATGCGGATCTTTTCGATGTATTCTTCGATCAGCACATCTGCACGGTAGCGTTTTTTGGAATCTTTATTGTCGATCAACGGATCATTAAACGCATCTACGTGTCCGGAAGCTTTCCATGTGGTGGGATGCATAAAAATAGCCGCATCAATTCCAACAATGTTTTCGTGCATCTGCACCATGGATTTCCACCAGTACGATTTGATGTTGTTTTTCAACTCAGAACCCAACTGACCGTAGTCGTATGTAGCGGCTAATCCATCATATATTTCGGAAGAAGGAAACACGAATCCATACTCTTTCGCATGGGAAATGACCTCCTTTAACTTGTCCTCTTTTTGTTCCATGGGGCAAAGATACGTAGTATTATTTTTTCAGTTGATCCAAAACGGACCCGATGTAATTGAGGATTTTCTCTTGTCCAAACGCAGACACACTCGACGTAGTGAAAACGGGTGGCATTTCTTCCCAAAATTTCAGCATTTCTTTTTTGTACTTCGCTAAATTCTTGTTCAGAGCTGACGAAGACAATTTATCGATTTTGGTAAAGACCATTGAAAACGGCAATTGCTTTTCTCCACACCAGTTCATGAATTCCAAATCGATTTTTTGCGGATCAAGGCGACTGTCCAACAAGACGAAAATATTAGCCAGCTGCTCGCGTTTGGTCAGGTAATCCGCGATGAATTTTTCCCACTGTCCACGTTGTGCTTTCGATGCTTTCGCGTAACCATAACCCGGAAGATCGACGAGGTACCAATCATCATTGATCAGGAAATGATTGATTAATTGTGTTTTTCCCGGTCGACCGGAGGTTTTTGCAAGGCTCTTATTCCCTACGATCATGTTAATCAACGACGATTTACCCACGTTTGATCGACCAATAAATGCGAATTCTACTCGATTGTCAGTAGGACATTTCGCTACTTCGGTATTGGAGATGACAAACGTTGCAGTTTTTATTTTCATGGGAATATTTGCGGGCAAAGATAGGCAAAACCGACGAACTGGGACGCAAGGTGGTGACAAGGAATACGCAAAGAATTAACATATTTTTCGCATACTACACGGTACAATTGTGCTACTTTTGACACAGTTTTTGAAGATGAAAAAGGTAAGCTATTTGTTCCTGTTTGTATTCGCCTTGAGTTGTTCAAGTGAACCTGAAGTTTTGCATTTACGCACGGTGAAAGGACCACGAAAAGAAAATACGCTTGTTCAAACCAATCAGTTAATGACCATTCAGGTAGAGGGAATGACGTGCGAAATGGGTTGCGGAGGAAGCATTCGTAAAGCATTGAAAGCAACAGGAGCAGTTGAACGCGTTTCGTTTAATTTCGTTGAAGGACGAAAAATCCAACAAGCGTCCATATACCTTGACAGTTCAAAAGTGAGTTCAGGTGAATTGGAAAAGATTATTCGTACAATCAACGATAAGCAATTCAAAACCTACCAACGAACAACTGAAGCCATAACTGCATCAGCTACGACTTCCAATTCACCATCCAGTGAAAAGAAAAAAGTAGAAATGAACGAGGAACTCATTGCAGTTCCTAATCTATTGGATTTACTCACCGGTTTCGTTCTCTAACATTACCTTATGAAATTGCATGTGCGCGAAATGGGCGAAGGATTCCCGCTCGTTATTCTTCATGGATTATTTGGATTTTCAGACAACTGGCAGACGCACGCCAAGAAATTATCTTCCTATTACCGCA
>JBILNH010000235.1:0-2894 GCA_044375095.1 Crocinitomicaceae bacterium | reverse complement strand
ATGAGTTCCATTCAATTGAATAACTCCAAAGAACCGCTTTTCCCCTAATCTTTGAAGGTGCGTAACGAGGGCAGAAATAGTGTGTTTATCATCTACACCCATGTCATTGTAAAACGGAATACCGCTTATTTCCTTGTTCCATATATAGTCAAGTGGTTCGTTCTGATAAAACTTATCGAAACGGTACCATTTCATGGTATGTGAAGAAAGAAAAAACGTAGCCATTTGTTTGGCCTTCCCGTAGCTCCAGATCAAGGGTTGTTGATAAAACAACTCTTTGTCTTGGTAAGGAGCAATTCCGCTCAGCACAGCTGGTACAGCCAACATAGTAGTCGAGGAAACAGTGTAAGGTTGCTTGAATACGAATACCTCATTTTGATTATTTCTGATAAATCGAGATAAGTTAGGAGTTGTTTCCCTTTCGTATCCGTAGCTTTTTAGGTTTTGATTACGGAGGCTTTCACAGAGCACCACCAATACATTTAGTGAATCACCACTTACAACTTCTTTGAGCTGAATAGGATTTCTAACACCAAGACCTGTTCCTTTAAACGAACGATTGGACTCATATTCCCAAAAATGCCGCTGAATATCCGCAGCAAAATTCACATCTGCTACAAGGCACTGATCGTACTTTTTAACCTTCCATACGAAGCCACTGAAAACGAAAAGAAGCAAAATGGCTGAACTTCCAATGAGTGTTGTTGAATTCCAATTCCATCTTTTTTTTGTTTGTTTTCTCCACCAAAAGAACAAAGAGAAAATAGCGATCAGTAAAACAAGTGCTTCGTACCACCGCAAACTATCTTTCACAAGAACAAAGGCACTTTCAGGTTCGTTTTTAAAGTATTCGAAAGTGTAATAATTTGGGAAGAACCCATTGAAAAAGTAAAAACTATAAGAGCCCATAGTGGCGATTACAATTAACGATGCATAACCGATGAGTAAGGAATTGAAGAGGATCTTCCGGTTCTGTAGTCGATTGGCTAGCAAAAGTACAAACACATAAAACCCAACCGAAACAGCTATAGAACCGATATACATTAGTAATTGAGGCGAGGAGTATGATCCCAATACATCCGAACGTAGATAGGCATCAATACAAAAGTAAATCAATGGAAAAGCAACTAACGATTTAGGCATGGCGTCGGTTAATGATTGAGTAAAAAGGTGCCTGCCCAAGAAGAACAATTCGGGTGTAATCCTTCAGCACCATTCTCTTGAAGGTGTGTTATATCCTTGGAAACGAATAACCGAATCACACAAGTTGAAAATGGTGTATGGGTAAATTCAGTAAGTTCTTCATTAACCGGTTGAAGCTTTCCTGAATATTCTCCCCCTTTACAATCACCTGAAGCCGGTTGATAAATTGAAAAGGTATATGACCCAGCATCCTCGTTAAATCGAAACGTAAGTTCCACACCATCCGTGCGACGATAATACAACTCACGTTCGTAATCGCCCGATCTGACTTCGACTGAACTGGATGCGAAATACGTCCTCTTTTCACCTGAGGAGAAATACCGTGTCATCGTTCTCGATTCATCGTCGGAAAGCTGAAATAGCACTTCTTGCGGCTGATTTTCATCCATCAACTTAATTTCCATGTGACCATTCTGTCCATCACAATGGCCATAACCGGAACTAGAGCGAATCAACTGACCGTTTTCAAACTGTTGATAGTCGACAAGAAAACAATCCTCAGCCACTTCATCCATGGTATAAATAGAATAGACTTCTTGGCCAAGTGGATCTTTGTATGTTCCAAAAAAAAGTGGGTCTAATTGTGCATACACAGAAAACGAGGTGAGCAAAGAGACCAGCTGAAGGAAACGCATAAACGACTGTTTCCTCAAAGTTACGCAATAATTGAGCTTAAACTTAATCAGTAGTTTACATTCTGGTCATTTTGATTTAATAAAAAACACCAACTATTAAGCCGGTGTTTTCATACGAACTGTTATCGAAAATTACTTTAATTCACTGTACGTTTTTTGGACAAGTTTTTTAAACTCAGCCTGCTTGTACGCACGTTCATTGATTCCATCGTATTCCTTAATCAGGTTACCATTCCAGAAATACTGAACACCTGGAGTATCTTTCGCTCCACCCAAGACACGCCAAAAGGAAGCCACATCAATAATTTCATAAGGGTATTTGGATCCTGCAAATTCAAAGAACGTCGGAATTAAGTTGGCCTCTTCATCCATAAAGATGATTCGAATATCAGGGAATCCTTTAATCTGTTTCTTCAGTTGCGTTAATTCTTTCGCCGTTTCTTTACAGTGATCGCATCCTGGAGCGAAGAAACAAAGGACTTTTTTTCCATTATCGATGTCGGCAAAATAGGACTTAAACCCCGATTTCTTGGGCTTAGGCTCGTCTTTAATTTCCTCTTTAACTTCTGTCGTTACTTTTTTACCGTCAGCTTCAATAATGGTTGTTGAAGTCCTTTCATGAACAAGCGTATCAACACTACCGGTTGGTGATTCAGTAACGAGCAATTCTTCTTCAATTGTTTCTTTCACCTCTGTTGTTTTTTGTGCCATAGGTCCAACAAGGAATACCGCAAGGATACTGGCAAAAGTTATAGAAAGTACCGTTGAAAAATTCAATCGATCTTCACTGACTGAAGATTTCCAATAGACCCAACCAATGATGGCCATCGCAATAACATTTTTAATCACCGCTTGCAAAGGCGTCATGGGCAACAATGCCCCAAAACACCCGCAATTACCAGAATTTCCTGTGGCAATAATTTCGTAGGTTAAGTGAACTGAAAAAATCAGTAGGATCAAAAAAGACATTGGTAAGACCAAGCGCTTAAAGTAATGACGTTGCAGTAAGAGAATGCCTAAGGCCAATTCACACCCGATTAAGATTCGTGAAAAATA
>JBILNH010000087.1:0-9945 GCA_044375095.1 Crocinitomicaceae bacterium | reverse complement strand
ACGCATCTGTGTAATGGCATCTTGGGCGCGCTTTAACTTCGCTGCAGACACCATCTTCATCGCCGATGTGATTTGCATCGTTGATCCAACAGAATTGATCCGATTTCGTATTTCCTTTAAACTTGGCATCTTTTAAACAAATTTAGAATGTAGAATTATGAATTATCAATTAGCTGTTTCGCTTGCTTTTTAAGATAATCGACACCAGCAATTTTATTAATTCCTCATTCAATTCAACAATTTCTTTATTTACTTCTATAACTTCCGCATCAATTAATGCTAACCAATACTTTGTTTCGTCCGCTTCTTTTAGTGCAATTTGCAGTTTGTGTCTAAAGTCCTTACTGCTTTCTGCACGTTGGGCTTCCCTTATATTAGCACCAATACTCGTTCCGCTTCTGATTAATTGACTGCTTAATTCAAAATGTTTTTGCTCTTTCAAGCTTAAGCAAAATCGAATGATGCGTTTTGAGAATTCAAATGACTTTGATAAAATGACATTTTCTTTCATCCAAAATTCTCAATTCTGCATGCTGAATTCTACATTCTGAATTCTACATTCTAAATTAATCAATACTTATCCGCTATCTCTTTAGCTACTTTACGCAACACGTCTGTTAACTCGTCTGTGTATTTTCCAGCTTTTAAGGCAACCAAGACATCTGCATGTTTAGCTTCTAAGAAGTTCAAGTATTCTTTTTCAAACTCTTTTACTTTCGCCACCGGTACGTTTTGCATCAATCCTTGTGTACCAACGTAGATTATAGCGATTTGCTTTTCTACTGGATATGGATCTCCTTCACGTTGCTTCAAGATTTCCACGTTACGCGCACCTTTATCAAGTACAGATTTCGTAGCAGCGTCTAGGTCAGAACCAAACTTCGCAAACGCTTCCAATTCGCGGTACTGCGCTTGGTCAAGCTTAAGCGTACCAGCAACTTTCTTCATGGATTTAATTTGCGCATTACCTCCTACTCGCGATACCGAAATACCTACGTTGATTGCCGGACGAATACCTGCGTTAAACAAATCACTTTCCAAGAAGATCTGACCGTCTGTAATTGAAATTACGTTAGTAGGAATATACGCAGAAACGTCACCCGCTTGTGTTTCAATAATTGGTAAAGCTGTCAATGAACCACCACCTTTCACGATTCCTTTCAAAGAAGCTGGAAGGTCATTCATTTGAGAAGCGATTGCATCATCACCAATGATTTTCGCTGCACGCTCTAATAAACGGGAGTGAAGGTAGAATACGTCACCTGGGTATGCCTCACGACCTGGAGGACGACGTAACAACAACGATACCTCACGGTAAGCTACCGCTTGTTTCGATAAATCATCATAAACGATCAATGCAGGACGACCTGAATCACGGAAGAATTCACCGATTGCCGCACCTGTCATTGGCGCGAAAAACTGCATTGTAGCAGGATCTGATGCATTCGCAGCAACGATTACTGTGTAGGCCATCGCTCCAGCATCTTCTAATTTCTTAACAATTCCAGCAACCGTTGAACCTTTTTGTCCGATAGCCACATAGATACAGAATACAGGCTCACCACGATCGTAAAACTCACGTTGGTTAATGATTGTATCAATCGCCACAGTTGACTTACCTGTCTGGCGGTCACCAATAATCAACTCTCGCTGACCACGACCGATTGGAATCATCGCATCAACCGCTTTAATACCTGTTTGAAGTGGCTCAGTAACCGGCTGACGGAAAATTACACCCGGCGCCTTGCGTTCGATCGGCATTTCATATAATTCACCTGCAATTGGTCCTTTACCATCGATTGGTTCACCAAGTGTATTCACTACACGACCAACCATACCATCACCAATTTTAACAGAAGCAATTCGTCCAAGACGTTTTACAGTGTCACCTTCTTTTACTTGTGAAGACCTACCGAGCAATACCGCCCCAACATTGTCTTCTTCCAAGTTCAATGCAATTCCTTGAAGTCCACCATCGAACTCAATCAATTCTCCGTACTGAACACCGTTCAATCCATAAATACGAGCAATACCGTCACCTACTTGAAGTACGGTACCCACCTCTTGCAGTTCAGCTTCAGAGCGAAATCCGGAAAGCTGTTCTCTTAAAATTGCAGAAACTTCTGCTGGTTTTACATCTGCCATCTTGTGTTATTTTAATTGTCCACTAAGTGGATTATCGTGTTAATGTTTGTTTTAAACTTGCCAATTGACTGGACACAGAAGCATCAATTTGCTTGTCGTCCATTCGAATAATGAATCCACCAATTAGCGATTCATCTATTTCCTCAGTAACCTCAAGTGTACCTTTTACAGATACTTGAACCTTACCTATTATGTCTTTTTTTGTTTGTTCATTCAATTTAACTGCTGATATCAACGTAACAGGTGTAATCCCCTTGCTTTGTTTCAATTGAGCTTCATATGAATGTGCTATTTCCCCTAAAAGGTTTTCACGTCTGTTTTTTGTAATCAATTCGATAAACATCATAGATAATTGATCGAAAGAACCGAACAACTCTTTGAAAATAGTCATTTTCTTATCCGAGTTAATCACAGGCGAATTCAGAAGAATGGCGAAATCAGCTACCTCCGTATTCACATGAGCCAACTGGAGCATATCGTCAGCAATACGTTCCACTTTGTTTTGCTCTGTGGCTAGCTCTAGTAATGCTTTCGCGTATCGCGCGGCAACTTTTGTGCTTTTCATCCTGATTAATTCATGTTAATGTCACCTGCCATTTTATCGGCCAATGCTTTTTGCTTTGCATCTGAAGACAACTCCGTACGCACAATTTTCTCAGCGATTTCCAACGAGAAAGCAGCGACTTGTGTTTTCAACTCAGCTAATGCAGCAGCCTTCTCAGCGTTGATAGACTGACGAGCTGATGTTAACACTTTTTCTGCCTCTGTCTTAGCCGCAGACTTTGCGTCTTCAATCATTTTGTTCGCCGTTTCTTTCGCGTCTTTAACGATTGAATCGCGTTCCGCACGCGCTTCTTTTAGCAAGTTTTCGTTTTGTGCTTGAAGCGCTTTCATTTCAGCTTTCGTCTTCTCAGCCAATTCCAACGATTCAGCGATTTTCTCTTCGCGTTCGTTCACTGCATTTAAGATTGGCTTCCACGCGTATTTACGCAGTAAAAATAAGAGCGCTAAAAAGATCACTGACTGCCAGAAGAACAGTCCAACTGAAAATTCGCCTAATAACTTTTCCATAGTTTCTATTTACGTCGTTGAATGTTTAAAAAACCGAAAGTCAAACCAACCGTCTGACTTTCGATTCAATTGTTTTTAAACTGCAAATAATGCAGCAAATCCAATTCCTTCAATTAGCGCCGCTGCAATAAGCATCGCTGTTTGAATCTTGTTTGTTGCTTCTGGCTGACGAGCAATTGCTTCCATCGCGCTTCCACCGATACGTCCGATACCGATACCTGCTCCGATTACAACCAATCCTGCACCTACAATAGCTGGAATTTCCATGATGTAATTTATTTATGGTTATTAAAAAAATACAACTTAATGATGCTCGTCGTGATGTTCTTCAACAGCAAAGCCGAAGTACAACGCAGTAAGCATCGTGAATATATAAGCTTGCAAGAAGGTAACCATTAACTCGATCAAGTTCAAGAACAAGGTCAAGCCAAGGAACGAACCTCGTGCAAACCAATTATTAAAAATAAACAGCAAGCTAATCAAGCTTCCCAAAACAATGTGTCCAGCCAACATGTTCGCATACAAACGAATCATTAATGCAAATGGCTTAATAAATACACCCAATAATTCGATTGGAGCTAAAATAATTTTCATTGGAACCGGAACTCCTGGCATCCAGAAGATGTGTTTCCAGTAATTTCCATTGGCAGTTGTTTGAGTAATAATAAATGTAATTATCGCTAGTGCAAACGTCACAGCTATATTGCCTGTCACATTTACCCCAAGCGGTGTCATTCCAATCAAGTTCAAAAACCAAATGAAGAAAAATACCGTCAACAAGTATATCATGTAGCGTTTGTAGTGCTTTTCACCAATATTTGGAATAGCAATATCGTCGCGAATGAACAATACGAGTGGCTCAAAAAACTTCGCAGCTCCTTTAGGTGCCATGCTCTTCTTATACCCTTTAGCAATTCCTCTGAACAAGAAGAAAATAAACAAGGCCATTAACAAGGTAACGAAGACATTTTTAGTAATTGACAAGTCGAGTGGTTTGTAATTTACTGCGTGATGGTGATCATCGTAAACTAAATGTCCTTCTGCGTTTGTCCGGTAGATTTTACCATGATCCAAGCGGTAGTAGTTACCTTTTGATTCGACAGTAGCGTGACCATGCTCAAATTTTGATGAAAGAAAAACATGCAAGCCATTATCCCAAAGGATTACAGGAAGTGGAAATCCATAGTGCTTTCCTGCACTGTTATCTGAAAAAATATGGAAATCGTGCACGTCCTGCGTGTGGTGTTTCACATATTCACTCATTTCAGAACGCTTCTGGTCCTCCGCACTCATTTCAGTAACGGGAGCCTCCCCATGGCCTTTTGCCCCATGCTCATTGGTATTTGCAAATGCCGCGCCCGAACATGCTATCATGAAGGCGAAAAGGATTCCAAGTAATCTTTGCATACGACTATGTAACGATTGTAGATAAAATCGCCGCAAAAGTATGTAGAATTTTAGAATTAACGGCGTGAAAAAAAGTATTTTTCAACTTTTTATTTCGCATTCATGGCACGAACGGTCGAAACGGTTTCATAGACCATTGAAATCGCATATGGAACAAAGAAAAATGCGAAATGCTCACTTCTTACCCCGAGATCCAATGTAAGCATTGGTTTGATCAAAAAAAGAAAGAACCCAAACTTCCCGATACTCATATACAGGAATAAAAATCCGAGTTGGCGCAAGTGCTTTTCTGAACCAAAAGATACCAAGGCTAAAAAGGCGACTGTCCATGCCCAGTTAAAGGCATAACAAATCAAAAGAACAATTAGACTCGGCTGTTCAAGAAATGTAAAATGCAACAAAAAGCTTATAAGTAATAAGCTGGTTATCACAATTGTACGAAACAGAAAGATATTAGTCTTCTTTTTCATTGAGGCGATTGACTTGTTTTAGCACCATGTAGAGAGCAACGACCACGGAAAACAAGGTAAATCCGATGGTAAACCATTTTTTTGAAGAGGGATACAAACCATCAAGGTATTTACCAAGCATTGCTCCAAGAAAGATGGTTGCGCCCATTTGAAAACCAATTCCAGACAAGCGCGCAAATTGCGTAAAACGCCCTTTCTTATGTTGGTTTTCTTTCTTCATTTCGGAGTAAAAGGTAGATAAAAACTCGATGTGAATTAATAAAATTCATCGTGAAATTGTTCGTATTCCGTCAAATTTTGACGTTCGAAAAGCAACTTCATATTGTCTTCAGAAATAGCCAATACTTTTATTTTTGAAAGGTCTAAAGTGTGTTTTTTCGGTGTTTTAAATACGCGCATGTATTCAATGGCCTTCGTATCATTATCGAAATCTTGTACAACAACCACACTTTGGTCTGAACCAAAAATTTTAGAGTTCACTTTAAGTTTCAATCGACTGAAGTATTGGCGATTAAAGTCGGATACTTTATTCTTAACCAATGTTGAATTATCCCTTTTATCGATGAAAATCATCATCGTATGCTTCGCATCTTCCTTAAAGGTATAGGGTGATTTATTTCCAAAATCTGCTGGTGTATTTTTGGAATAGCCATTATTAATGACTGTAATCATTTCTTGCGCACGTTTTTCTTCGTCTGTTTTTGGGTATTCATTCACAATTTGATTTAAAACAGGAAGTAACTCTTGCTTGTTTTCAGTTGTCTGTCCCATGGCTAATGCCTTCAAAAGCATATATTTCGCACGGTATTTATTATCCGGTTCGTTTTGGATGACAGATTCTGCTTTTGCTAAAACTGGTCCGTACAATCGTCTGTTGTACCTGTCCAAAATAGTAAGGTATTCTTGTTCCGCAAGCGCCTCCCGTTCCTTTCGTTTGATAAAGAAGTCTGGATCCCTTAAGAAATTGGCGTAATCAGAATTCGGGTAATTAATCAAGATGTATTCTTTGTGCGAATTCGCTTCACTTTCATTGGTTTCACTCAATTTGAAAAGCTGGTATGAGGAAGATAAATCCACATTACCTTGAATGTTCCGTTTACGCACTTCCGTGAACTGTTTTTTGGCCAGTTCAGGTTCATTTAATTGCTCTTTGTAAATCACTCCAGCGGTATAAAGCGCATCAATAAGTCGGAGATTTGAAGCTTTTATGGCTGAATCAGATAGTGGAATATCTACCAATAACGATTCGACCGTTACGGAGTCTCCTTTTTCTTTTGCTACTGGTGCAACGGCTACATCTTTTACTGCAGTGGTATCATCTCCTTCAATTAATTCGGGAAGAACAACTTCTTTCTCACTTCTTCTCCAATTGTCTTCGTTCTCGCGCGTTCCCCACAATTTTCGGAATTCATCAAATCCTTGGTTTAGTACTTTTGGATTATTAAAGTACCATTTACTTCCCGAGCCGGTAGTTTCCTCACTTTGACGCTGCATTTCCTGCAACTGTCGCATTCGTTCAGCCTCCCGTCTTTTCAGTTGCTCGGCCTCTTCTTTGCGCTGTTTGATTACGTTTTTTAAGAATTCTTTTCGCTCGTCTTCTCCAAGCATAGCAATGCGCTGAACACTATCCTCGAACGCAGCCGTTTCCACAGCTCGGACAAGATCGGCCAATTTCTCCGCTTTTTTTCTTACACCTTCGGCATTTGGGTATTTATCGTCGATAACCTTTCCACACGAATCGTAATATTTTTGCGCCTTTACGTAATTTCTATCTGCAAAGGATAAGTCGCCCATTTTCTCGTAAGCCATTCCTTTTTGACGGACATTGGCTGTTGAATAAAAAGCAGAAGCCGTTAGGTATTCGAATGCTTTAGGTTTATTTGATCGTTGCAGTTCTATTTCTGCTAGCGCGAAGTAGATTTGATCTTTAAAATTGGCATTCTTGGCGTCTCTCAGCATTTTCAACAACTCTTTTCGCACTTTTTCGTCTCCACCATTGAAAGCTCTTTTTAACCTCGCATTAAAATGCATTTCGTAGGGCGCGTTGTACTTCAAACAGGCACTAAAATGTTTATTTGCTTCTGTTCGATTGCCAGTAGACTCGTATAACTGAGCAAGAATGAAATGTACCCTTGATTTATCGATGGATTTTTTTGCAAATTTCAATGATGCGTTGAGGTACTTAATGGCATCTTGAGGAAGTTTTTTACGCAATGCATACTCCGCTTTAGTCTTTTCGAATTCAAAGCGCATCGATTTTGGCACTTTAGCGGGTTCTACCTCTTTTTTACTTTTTTTAGATTTTGATGCCTTGGATGATTTAGCGGCAGCACTTTTCTTCTCGCTTTCACCAGATTCTTGCTCAGTAATGGCCTTATCAATTGCTGAAAGATTCAACCAAGCCTCTGCCATATTATTGGATTCCATTTGCGCCTTGGCCATCCACATTTGACTTACGAAAACAGAAGGGTCATTTTTGTAGAATTTACGCACAAATTCGAAACTGTTCAATGCCGCTTCATAGTCTCGTCTGTAAAAACTAGATACACCTATCATGATCCAGTTTTCATCAATCCAGCTGTTGTGCTCTTCCTTCTTTTGAGATGGACGGTCATTGCTTGGCATACTGTGGCGTTGAATGACTCGTGTTGACTTTACGATGGCTGTGTCAATAGAAGGATACAAGCCAACTACTTCTTCTTCATTTGGAAGCGGATCAATAGTAAGCAGGTTATAGTAATCTTCTTTTCGCGAAGTGCGGTACGTTCCAACAGACATACGAATCAACTCACTCGCATTGAACCAGCCGTTGTAGCGTGCGGTGGTGCTGTGATACGTTCGATTAATGAGGGTGTTTTTTTCAGTGGAACATCCTGCAAAAAGCAGCAGAAATCCAGTTAAAAGTAACAGTTTAAAAACCCCAATATTCATTGTATGCTTAAGACTAAAAAGAGCTATTGACTGAGCAATAACTCCATTATTGTGTAAATATTTTGTACCGATGCAATCCGAATTTAGGCAATATTCGTGAAAACCTGCTGAATATCGTCGTCATCTTCAATTTTATCGAGCATTTTTTCAACTTCAACCATTTGCTCCTCTGTCAATTCAATTGGCGACGTTGGTATGCGCTGCAAGTTTGATTTTTGCACCTCAATGTGCATATCTTCAAATGCTTTTGCTATTGTCCCAAAAGAAGTATAATCGCCATAAACAAACACTTTTTCATCTGTAATTTCGAGTTCATCTCCCCCTGCATCAATAAGCTCAAGCTCAAGCATTTCAGGATCTATTTCCGGCGTTCTGTTGATTTCAAAAACGGATTTTCGATTAAACATAAATTCGAGTGATCCGTTTGGAACAACACCACCGCCAGCTTTGTTAAAGTACGATTTCACATTTGCGACAGTCCGGGTTGGATTATCGGTTGCGCATTCTACAATAACCAAAACCCCGTGCGGACCTTTGCCTTCGTAAATCACTTCAGTAAATGCTGAAATGTCTTTTTGAGCCGCTCTTTTGATTGCTGCTTCAATATTGTCTTTCGGCATGTTTTCTGCCTTCGCATTTTGAATAGCCGTGCGCAATTTGGCATTAGTAGCTGGATCTTCTCCACCTTCCTTTGCAGCCATTGTGATGGCTTTACCAAGTTTTGGAAACAATTTGGACATTTTGTCCCACCGCTTTTCTTTTGCTGCTCTTCGGTATTCAAATGCTCTTCCCATGATTACATTTTTTTGAGGGACAAAAATAGTTTTTTTGACGTGGAATGCAAGTGTCAATAAGCACATTGAATATGTATAGTAATCAATAAATGATAGCTGGCAATTAAGCAGGTTTTCAAAGAGAACATACCGAAACTGAATCAACAACCGATTTTCATTGTCCTTTATTAAATAGCAATAACTACTTTTAGGCCGAATTCAATGACATGCAAACACTTTTGATTCTTGGTGCCGGAATGTCGGCTTCTTCTTTGATTCGTTACGTATTAGCGCGTGCCGAAAAATACGACTGGGAAATTCGCATAGTCGATCAGCAAAAAGAACTCATCGAACGAAAAACGAATGGTCATTCGCGTGCTGTTGTACTCACTTTTGATGCATTGAATCCAGCTGAACGGTTACCTGAAATTAAACGTGCCGATCTTGTCATTTCTATGCTTCCACCTCGTTTTCATCCGGAAGTTGCACGCGAATGTATCGCGCACGGTAAGCATTTAATTACTCCGTCGTACATTTCATCAGAAATGGCTGAGCTAGATGATGAAGCCAAAAAAGCAGGTGTCCTGATCATGAACGAAATTGGCGTTGATCCGGGAATAGATCACATGAGTGCGATGGCTATTATCCATAAACTAAAAGATGAAGGAGCAGAAATTACCGCCTTTAAATCGTTCTGTGGTGGGTTGCTTGCTCCTGAAAGTGATGATAATCCTTGGAATTACAAATTTACGTGGAACCCGAGAAATGTAGTTCTAGCCGGACAAGGTGGCGCTTCTTGTTTCATCGATCATAACGAATACAAGTATATTCCGTATCATCGACTGTTTAGTCGACTTATTCATGTAAACGTTGATGGTTTCGGTGATTTCGAAGGGTATGCAAACAGAGATTCATTGGCGTACAGAAAAACGTATGGGATTGAATCTGTACCAACAATCTTCAGAGGAACATTAAGGAGACCTGATTTTTCCACAGCATGGAATGTGTTCATTGAATTGGGCATGACAGATGATTCCTACAAAATGGAACGTTCGGAAGAGTTAACACCTCGTAACTTCATCAACGCATTTTTACCGTATGTACCGAACATGCCCGTAGAAGAAAAATTTAAACTTTTTTTAGGTGAA
>JBILNH010000062.1:0-11422 GCA_044375095.1 Crocinitomicaceae bacterium | reverse complement strand
ATGATCTGTGTGTAAGATAACAGTTGCGCCATACAATTCAGCCAACTGGTGGACATGCTTCGCCCCTGAAATCGCCCCTGCAATTGCCGCTCTTTCGTTTTCGTTGGACAATCCTTTTCCGGCATTATATATAGAACCACCATTCGAAAACTGAATAATTACAGGTGCATTTACTTTAGCAGCGGTTTCAATTACCGCATTTACAGTACTTGAACCAGTTACATTAACTGCCGGCAAAGCGAATCCTTTTTCTTTGGCATAGCTAAATATTGCCTGGATTTCATCTCCTGTTGCTACTCCTGGTTTGATAGAATGTGCCATACTTTTAATCAATTCGTTGCGCAAAAGTAATATATTCTGCCTTGATTTCAGAACTCTTGATTTGAAAATGACCAGACGTTAATATCTATATTCAATCGGGATCAAAAAATCACCTGTTAAATAAGTACATTTGTTGCTAAGCAACACCATTCTATTTTTCATCATGAGTTACTTGGACGAACTAAACGAAAGTCAACGTATTGCAGTAGAGAGCATTCACGGTCCAACTATGGTTATCGCTGGAGCAGGCTCCGGAAAGACACGCGTACTCACCTACCGTATTGCGCACATGATGGAAGAAGGTGTCGATCCATTTAACATCTTGGCCCTAACCTTTACGAATAAAGCGGCAAAGGAAATGACTGAACGGATTACCAAAATTATTGGATCCACTGAAGCGAAAAACATTACTGTAGGTACTTTTCATGCCGTTTTTGCGCGTATTTTAAGGTACAATTCAGACCGATTGGGTTACCCTTCCAATTTCACCATTTACGATACACAGGATTCCAAAAGCTTGATTAAGGAAATCATCAAGGAATTTAATTTAGACGACAAAGCGTACAAACCAAGCGGTGTTTTGGGACGAATTTCATCGGCAAAAAACAATTTAATTTCTCCTGAGGCTTATGCTGAAAACATGGAGATCATGCAAGAAGATGCTATGGCTCGGCGACCAGAAATGGCGCGGATTTACATGAACTATTTTAACAGATGTCGCAAGGCAGGCGCAATGGATTTTGACGATTTGCTTTATCAAACGAATGTGTTGTTTCGCGATTATCCAGATGCGTTACATTATTACCAACAAAAATTCAAGTACATCTTGGTTGATGAGTACCAAGACACCAATTATGCGCAGTACCTTATTGTAAAAAAATTAGCAGCGATTTACGAGAATATCTGTGTCGTTGGGGACGACGCGCAAAGTATCTATTCATTCCGAGGTGCAAACATTCAAAACATCCTTAATTTCAGAAAGGACTATCCGGATTTCAAACTATTCAAACTCGAACAGAATTACCGCAGTACAAAACACATTGTTGAAGCCGCAAATAGTGTCATTGCACGAAATCAGGATCAAATAAAAAAGAGTGTTTGGACAGATAATAAAGAAGGAAACAAAATTACTGTAATCAAAACCCTTACGGATAATGAAGAAGGTAAAGTCATTAGCAATAAAATTTTTGACCTCAAACAATCTACCGATTCAACATTCAATGACTTTGCCATTCTTTACCGAACGAACAAGCAATCGCGCTCGTTTGAGGAGGCCCTCAGAAAATTGAATATCCCTTATAAAATCTACGGCGGACTGTCCTTTTATCAACGGAAAGAAATAAAAGACCTTCTCGCCTACTTCCGACTCACAACCAATCCCAACGACGAAGAAGCGCTGAAACGCGTCATCAACTACCCCAAAAGAGGAATCGGTAAAACATCGATTGAACAAATTATTATTGGGGCAAACCAATATGCCGTGAGCATGTGGGACGTCATTTCACGCCCGGACAGCTATCCCGTTTCACTCAATTCAGGGACAAAAACGAAATTGTATGAGTTTGTCACCATGATTCGCAGTTTTTCCGCACAAATGAATACGACGAATGCCTATGACCTGGCACAACACATTGCCAAATCATCCGGTATACTTAGTGAACTTTACAATGAAAAAGAAAAAGGTCCAGAAGAGGTTGAGCGTTACCAAAACATTGAAGAATTATTAGCAGGTATTAAAGAATTTACGACGTCACGAAACGAAGATCAAGACAATTCATTGGCTGAATTCATGATTGACGTGGCGCTTTTAACGGATGCGGATGAAGACAAATCAGAAGAACGCAACCACGTAACCTTAATGACAATACATTCATCCAAAGGATTGGAATTTAAACACGTTTACCTTGTTGGATTGGAGGAGAATCTTTTTCCGTCGCAAATGGCTTTGAATTCTCGTACAGAGTTAGAAGAAGAGCGCAGGTTGTTCTACGTCGCTGTAACGCGCGCAATGGAAACGTGCACATTGTCCTATGCTACATCGCGATTTAATTGGGGAAATCTCGTTACTTCAGAACCGAGTCGTTTCATCGATGAGATCAGCTTAGAGCACCTCCATTTCGAATCTCCTTCACGTGGAGCAGCTCGCTCGCTGACTTCTGGAAGATCGGGATTTGACAATCCATTTCAAGGCGGATTAAACCGGTCGTTATCAGGTGCATCAACTTCGCTAAAGTCACTTGAAGAAATCAACCGACAGCCCGCTAAACCATTGAATTCTGATGTTAGTTCGCTACAAGTTGGAAACAATGTGATGCACGACCGTTTCGGCAAAGGAAAAGTGACCAAATTGGAAGGTCAAGGTCCTGACCGAAAAGCAACCATTTTCTTCCCTCATCACGGCGCGAAAACAGTTTTGTTGCGTTTTGCCAATTTACAAGTGCTTCCTGACGAATAACCTTTAGAACGGATAACCGATTCCGAAGTGTACAGTTGGAATGAATAATTTCGGGACAAATTGCGCGTAATTTGCACCAAACTTATCGGTAGCCTCTTTTATAAATTGAGGACGATTGGTTTGGAAAATCCACCTTTCCCCATCTGGTAGCGCCGGATTTGTTATCGGGATTCCCACATCTAATCGAACAATAAAGAAATCAAGGTCAAGACGTAACCCTAATCCGGCAGAAACAGCTATTTCCTTGTACCAATTTGACGTAAATTGTCCGCCAATTCGATTCACATCTTCTTTTAACGTCCACACATTTCCAGCGTCAATGAATGCACCACCTTTTATCATGTCGCCAAGCGAAAAACGGAATTCTAATGATGTCCCGATACGAATGTCACCGATTTGGGTAGCTGTTCTGTTCGTATCTAAATAGTATTTATAAGACCCCGGACCCAACGCGCGAGCTCTCCATCCTCGGTTATCATTGGCTCCTCCAGCAAAAAAGCTATAATCGTAAGGAAGTGAGGTAACCGTATTTCCATATGGAATTCCTGCACCTCAGAGCAATCGACCGTGAACACTGTTCTTCTTTCCAATCGGATTTGATACAATGACATCATTATCCAATCGAGCAAATTGAGAATACCCTACTCCAAAAATCGTATGCTGACCATTTTCTAGTGTATCTTGTCTGTTTTTGAAAAGCGAAAGCACATTTCCGGAAGGATCAAACGTGGTATTCATATAGAACAAGAAATTCCCCTTTCGCTCATCTCTTTCTTTATTGTTGTATTCGAACGTCAACTTCAAATCTTGCCACACAAATTGATCGCTGTATGCATTTTTCAAGAAGATATCATTCAAGTCATCTAATCGCTTTTGAAACTCATCTGTATTTTGAATACTCACAAATTTCACAGTTGACATACCCGGCAATCCAAGCTGGAAAAGCTGTGTTTTTCCGACATAAAAACGCCACAAATAGTTTAACTGAAAAATTTGCCGACTGAAATCAACCCGATTCTGAAAATTATATGCTGTGGATATAATAGTTCTCGGACGTTGTCGTTTCGAAAGCGATGTCACTCTCGACGGAAACAATCCTGGAATATCGAATTTAATACTTGGACCAAATTCAAACGTGTTGAATGTCCGTTCCGAGGTTTTCTGACCGTCAAGCGTTTCATCAAAAACGGGTGGTTGCGATTCAAAACCTCCACTTAAGGTAAGGACCAGTTTTTCTGCACCCCCAAACAAGTTCTTATTGGTATAAAACAATGACGCGGCTACACCAAGAAAACCATTGGAGTTCGTGGCTCTTGGCTCAAAATCAATACTTTGTTTTTTGGATGGAACAAGGTAATAATGCACGTCAATTTGCGGCGAACCAGGAACTTCGATAACCACTGGCTTAATGACTTGAAACAACCCTAATTGGATTAATCTCGTATACGAACGTTCGAGGTAATATTCCTTATAAAAGTTAGTCTCCTCTAAATAATTTTGAAGTTCTATCACGTCCGGATCTACCATGAGTTTTCCATTATAAAGGAATGTTGCCTTACGGTATGGATCTAGTTCATCAGAGCGGTTTTTCTCAACTTCTGCGTAATAAAATGTATCGACTGTACGAACGAATTGATTGTCGAGCAAACTCAATCCTAGCTCTTCCAATTTTGATTTAAAGTCCCCACTGTAAAATGTCGTATCGGCAATATGAAAATAAACGTTTCGAACCTTTGTCTCTCTATGTTTAACAGCAATTAGTGAATCCCTGTTAAGTTCGGAACGAGCCAAGCGATCTGTCAATTGAACGCCGAGTTTAACGGACATTGTCGCACGATTCGTGTCCGCAACAAATAATACATGGGAGCTACTAAACCCATACATCGCGCCATTCCGCATGTATTTCGCCAATCGGTCTCGGTAATTATTAAGGTAATCTTTATCAAATGGCATTCCAAGCAAGGAGCCGTTTTCTTCATTTTTCACGAAGTTGTTGTATTTTTCTTTGACTTTGATATTTGAGCAAATCAAGTAAACTGAATCAATTTTGAATTGGGGACCGGTTTCAATGTGGTAGTTCACTTTTACTTTTTGTTTTTTCTGGTAATCCACACTCCCTTTCACCTTGCCGAAGTAAAAACCTTTATTTCGTAAAAAAACCTCAAGTTGATCAATCGATTTATTGTAAGGAATACTATCAAAAACGATTGGTTTTTCACCGATTTTATATTTGAACCACTCTCTTAAAAACATACGTGGATTAACGGTGTCTTTTAATTGAACTATTCGTTCCGAATATACTTTTTTACCTTTTCTTCGTGCCTTTACAATGCGGCGATTGTTAATTTTTGATTGCCGAGATAGACGTTGTTTATTCTTCATCCGCAATTCCTGGTTGATCCGAATACGTTTGTTAGCGACTTTTGATGAATCAACCTGATTATAAGCCCAAAGCTTCATTTTTATACCAAGTGTCTTGAAATTAGGCTTCTGTCGAATAATTGCAGTTAAACTCGCCTCATCAATTGGACCACCATTAACCTCAAGCTTATTTTTCTTTAACAGAAACTTTTCTTTTGGAACGTACTTGGTTTGATTACACGAAGAAAGCCATCCCATTAATAGGATTAAGGAAATATACCTAATTTTAGAGGCGCTTATCATTCTTTCGAGTGCAAAAATAAGAAAACATAGCTTGTGTCACCCATTACAAAACAACAGCTTCAATTCATTCGATCGTTAAAGGATCGAAAAGTTCGAGATGAGAACAACTGCTTTGTTGCGGAAGGATTGAAACTCGTTCAGGAGTTAATTGAACAACATACTGGATTGATTGAAAGCGTATTCTGCTCAGACCCTGAGTTACTTTCGAACGATTCATTTCCTGTTTCATACATCAAACCAGCTGATTTGGAGCGGATTTCAACTCAAAAAACTCCGAACAAAGCGATTGCAATTGTTAAGAAACCTATTATTGAAAGCAGAAATGACAAACCGCTTGTTCTTGCCCTTGACAGCATTCAAGACCCAGGTAATTTAGGCACGATTATTCGAACCGCTAATTGGTTTGGAATTGACCATATAATTTGTTCAAAAGACACAGTTGATTGTTTCAATTCAAAAGTAGTCCAATCCACTATGGGATCTTTGTTTCGGGTTAAGTTAGATTATACTGACCTTGCCTATTGGCTCGAAAAAACAGATCGAATAAAATATGCAGCAGCCCTGTCAACTGAATCAAATTCCATTTATCAAATGAAATCCAATGCTGTACTTGTGATTGGTAATGAAGGCAATGGTATTTCTCCAACCGTACTTTCCCTGTGTGATCATGTCGTAACCATTCCACAATTCGGAAATGCCGAGTCGTTAAATGCAGCTGTAGCAACTGGTATATTGCTTGCTGAATTTACAAAACACAGTATTAAATGAATCTCAAACAGGTTCTTGAAAGAATATTGATTTTTTTTTGATACTCATGCGACATCTTCTTAATTTTATACGTCTCTGATTAGTCTGACAATATGTCGATAACCAGATTTGAAAAAACAAACAACACAAACATGAAAAAAAAGCTATTCTCAGTTTTGGTTGCATTAACAACAATCTTTAGTGCCAATGCACAAAGTTTGGAACAACCGAATACTGATTGGTTTGAATTAACCAGAAAAGAAGGTGTAATTTTTTGGGTCAAACGACAGGAATGTTCAATTGTCGAAACTCAAAAGCCACTTCAATATGCATTACTGCGAATTGAAAACACCAATGCAGACAAAAAACAGTTGAGTTTCAATTTCGGTATTCAATACACTGATGTGTGTAGTGGATGCGACGATTTCAGTGAGAATCATGTGGACATCACAATTGCAGCCAATAGCCAATCTGAAGGCGATTGTTCTTTTGAAAATCATTTGTTAACGCGACTTATTTACAACCCAAATCACCAACATGGTAGAACATTTGTAAATGAAGTTATTACTAATCTATCTGTTAAATAAGCTATGAAAAAAATTCTCTTTGCTTTAGCAGCACTCGTTTTCTCTTTGTCACAGGCTGATGCACAAAATGGTTTTTGTAGCGTCACAGTTACACCTATGGATACAACGGTTTGTATGGGAGACTCTGTACAAGTAGTTGCTGTAGCCAACTTACTAAACGCAGGACAGGCGTTCAACTTCAATACAGCATCTTTACCAGCTGGTTGGAACGTGGCTGGTACTGGTCAATACTCCTCACCATGTGGACAAAACCCAACCAATACCCCTTATTTTTGGGCTTCTACTGCTGGAAACGGTACTCCTCAAATTACTTCTGCAGCCTTTGACGTATTCTGTGGCGGATTTTTAATGTTCGACATGGTTTATGCTGTTCAAGGCGGGGCGTCTCCGTGTGAAGGCCCTGACTTAGCAAACGAAGGAGTTTCACTTCAGTACAGTACGAATGGTGGTGCAACATGGACGACAATTATCTATTATTCACCAGGTGGATTCACGTTGCCAACGCAACCAACTTCTTCTGCGAGTGTCGCAACTGGTCAAACACCATATACAACTTGGAGTACATTCAATGTTCCAATTCCAGCTGCAGCCCAAACAACCGGAACGATGTTCAGGTGGATTCAATTCAATTCTTCTGGTACATGTTGCGACAACTGGGGACTTGATAATATCGTTATTAACGCTACAGGCTCACCGTGTGGTGAAACTGCTGTTGTTAATTGGAGTAACGGTTTGACTGACACAACGTCTTTCTGGGTTGTTCCTTATGCTGATACCACTTATCAAGCGTTTGTGTACGATACTGTTGGAATTTTCCAATGTCAGTCACAAATCATCAACATCAATGTCTTCCCAGATCAAATGACATACAGTCTTGTTGACACGGCTTACTCTTACTGTCCGACTTTCTCACCAACTGTTGAAGTTACGAACTTAGGGAATGCGAATACACCGTTTACATTTGATTGGTCAACTCCAAGTACTACTAACCCAACCATTCTTCCTTCAACAGGCGAAGAACAATACACTGTTACTTCTTACGTTACCATAACGGATGGCTGTGGTTACACCAGGGACGATAGTGTCGTACTCGTAATTAATCAGTTACTGCAGATAGACGACATCATAATGGGACCTGCAACTTGTGAACCTACTGGATACGTATCAGTTATGATTAGTGGTCAAACAACTACACCACAAACAGGAGTTTCATACAACTGGTCGGGTCCAGGTCCAAATAGTCCTAATTTTATAAATGCATCGGTTTGGACAGATTTGTCATCCGGTTGGTATTATGTAAATGTAACTGATGCTGTTTGTGAAGTAAACGATAGTGTTTTTGTTGACATTCTAAATCCGCCAAGTGCTTCGTTTACAGCGAATCCGACAAGTGGATGTTCACCTTTGGATGTGTTGTTTACAAATAACAGTCAAAACGCTAATTATTACGAATGGGATTTTGGAAATGGAAACGTGGTCAATTCGAATGATCTGAATCCACTTAGTGAAGTATTCACGTCCAATTCGGTTGTTACGCTTACTGCGTTCCAAGATGAAAATTGTTTCGATGAAGAAACCGTTAATATAACAATTGGAATTTGTGGATGTACCGATCCAATTGCGATCAATTACGATCCTACCGCAACCGTTGACGACGGAAGCTGTATACCTCCTACTCCAACTGTAATTGCACCAAACGTATTCTCACCAAATAGTGATGGTTCAAATGATGAATTTTTCTTAACGACGACGAATGCCATCGAAGTTGAATTAATCATCACCAACCGTTGGGGTAATGTCATGTATTCTGGAAAAGGATTAAATCCTTCATGGAATGGTAAAACAGAAAACGGAAACGATTCGAATGAAGGTTCTTATTTCTATAAATACATTGTTACAGGATATGCAAACATGATTCTTGAAGGACATGGATTCTTGCAATTGACGAGGTAATAAAGAATTTCTAACGAAATGGAAAATGGCTGCCAGTAAGGTGGCCATTTTTTATTTTGAACCGTTATAATAGGAATCAACGCGTTGTGCAGCATTCAAGCGAATATCTTCCCAAAACAAATTAATATCACCGACATGGTAATGTTTCATTCCTATGGCCAGCATTCGGTAAGGGAAATGAGGTATTGATATAGAAACAACGCCATCCTTTAATACCGTTCGAAATGAATTTGGATAGATGGTACCATTGGAAAATAAAAATCCTTTGTGTTGATTCCTTATTGTTCTTTGTGTTTTGTCCCAAGTAATCGGATTAATTACCGCTTTACCTTTGTAAAACGCGTATTGCGTCGCGTCAACTTTTTGTTTAAAGGTGTTCCAAACAACATAACCACCAGTTTCAAAAGGATCATCCATTAACTTAAGCGTATTGTACATCTTCGGATCTAAACCAATTCCAGGAATATATGCCGCCACAAGTTGTTTTTGAAGAGCTGTTCCATCAAAAAAATCGCGCAGTATAAATGACAAATGGGTAGATCCTTGGCTATGTCCTGCGAGAATTATTGGCCTGCCATTATTATAATTTTCAAGGTAGTATTCAAATGCTTTTTTTACATCTTCATACGCAAAAAGTAACGCTTCTCTTCCGCCATTTTCCAATTGATAATATGACCTTAAATGCGCTTGACGGTAAAATGGCACAAATATCCGACCAACCTCACCCCATGCTGAAGCCTGGAACGATACTGCCTGTTCAATGACATTTTTTCGTTGAATACTATCGTCTATTGGAACATTCCAACGTGCATCATTCTTACCTGCAATCAACGTTGGATAACAATAAAAAACATCTACTTTTAAAGAGGTGTCTTCCTTGCAGAACCTGTTCAACGATTGAGGATAGTTTCCAGGCAGAACGGCCCAGTTTTCTTTTTTGGAATAATCAACTTCTTCGTTAAGTTGAGCAGACACTTCAGAAAACAGTCCTATGGCAATTAATCCAAGTACTAGACGATTTATTCTAATTGGCATGTTTTTTTTGCTTTTCATAGATGGCCTCAGCGCATTTCATTCCATCAATAGCCGCAGAAATAATTCCACCTGCATATCCCGCACCTTCAGCGCAAGGGTACAATCCTTTTACATCAACGTGCTCAAGGGTTTCACTGTCTCTCGGAATTGAAACAGGAGATGATGTTCTAGATTCTGGCGCATGAATAACGGCATCATTCGTTAAGAATCCTTTCATTTTATTATCGAACAATTTAAAGGCTTTTTGAAGTCGTTTCAAAATAAATTCAGGAAAAAGCTCCGACATATTGACGCTTACAAGACCCGGTTGGTAAGACGAGCGTGGGAAATCAATCGATTTCACTCCATTGACAAAATCAATCAGTCGTTGAGCAGGAATACGTTGGGTTTCACCCGCTAATACCCAAGCTTTTCGCTCAATTAACTGCTGAAATTCTAAGCAAACAAGCGGATTCGATTTGTCCTTAAAATCATCTGGAAAAACACTTACGACGATCCCCGAATTGGAATAGGGATTGTTTCGCTTTGATGGCGACCATCCGTTGGTTACGACTTCTTCTTTTTCCGTCGCACACGGAGCGATAATACCACCCGGACACATGCAAAAAGAGTACACACCTCTTCCATCGATTTGTTCAACTAAAGCATATGAAGCAGGCGGAATGTACTCATCGTTTAATCTGCCGTGGTACTGAATCTGGTCAATTAAAACTTGTGTATGTTCAACACGAACGCCAAGCGCAAAGGGTTTGGCCTCAATTCTTATTTGTTTTTCGTGTAGTAAATAAAATATATCGCGTGCCGAATGTCCGGTAGCTAAAATCAACTCGCTACATGGTAACCACTTTTCATTGTTGATTTCGATCGCCTGAATTTCATTGTTCTTAATGCGTAAATCAGTTAATTTGGCTTCAAAATGAATCTCACCTCCAAACGAACGAATTTCTTCACGCATGGCCACAATGATCTGTGGTAATTTATTCGTACCAATATGGGGATGTGCATCAACTGCAATTGCCTCATCTGCTCCAAACTGGACAAAAGCGGCTAATGCTTTTTCTACGTCACCTCGTTTTTTTGATCGGGTGTACAATTTCCCGTCTGAGTAAGTCCCAGCTCCTCCCTCACCAAAACAATAATTCGATTCTGGATTGACTTTACTCTCTTTATTGAGCTGAGCCAAATCGCGCCGTCTGGAACGGACATCTTTTCCACGCTCAATAACAATCGGTCGAAGACCCAATTCTATGCAACGTAAGGCCGCAAAAAGACCTGCTGGACCAGCTCCAACAATATAAACAGCCTTATTATCTTTGACGTGTTGAAGTTGAAAGCCTATTGACATAGAAGGATTGCTCCCTTCCTCAATGATTTCTAACGTACAGTTGATTTTAATCTGAGGTTTACGTGCATCTATGCTTCGCTTTTTCCACTTGAAATGGAGTTCTTTTGCTTCCTTTCCAGAAAGTTGTGCTAATTTCTCTTTTAGAAATTGATCATCTGTCGCTTGTTCCGGTGAAACCTGAAACTGAAAAGCAGTCATTTAACCTTCAAAAATTAGTGAGAACCACCAGACACGGTTGTAGAGTGATTGAACTGGATTCGATACAAAAGTTCCGTCTGAAACATGGGAATTGAAAATGCCGTGCGAATATTTCAA
>JBILNH010000061.1:0-11521 GCA_044375095.1 Crocinitomicaceae bacterium | reverse complement strand
TAGAAAGTAATTGATAATAAAAAACGAAAGAGCTGTTTCTGAAGAGACAGCTCTTTTTTGCTTTAATGGCCAACAAAAAACTCCCCTCAAAAGAAGGGAGTCAATATAATGACGTTCTTCACTATCCGAAACGAGTCGGGAAGATAAGAACGAGAAAGAATCCGCCAATTAGCGGGTTCTATAAGTTGATACTAAGTTAAAAAATCCTTGTTGCCTAATCTGGTTTTTTTTCTCGATCTATATTTTTTTCAACAAAAAAGTCCGCCATTTAAGCGGACTTCTATTTTATACTTTCTCAAATCTCAAATCTAAGATCTATATTCTATGCTCTCGAGAGTATTACATCATTCCTGGCATACCTCCTGGCATTCCACCCATTGCTGGCGCATTCTCCTCTGGCTCATCTACGATTACACATTCTGTGGTAAGTAACATAGAGGCAATAGAAGCCGCATTTTCAATAGCAATACGCGTTACTTTCGTTGGATCAATAACTCCCGCTTTGTACAATTTCTCATACGTTTCTGTACGCGCATTGTAACCGAAATCATCTTTTCCTTCACGAACTTTCTGAACGATCACTGCTCCTTCTCCGCCTGCATTGGCAATGATTTGACGCAATGGTTCTTCAGCCGCTCGTCTCACGATTTGAATCCCTGTAAGTTCGTCATCGTTTTCGGCTTTCAACTTGTCTAACGATTCGATCGCTCTGATCAACGCAACTCCTCCACCAGGAACAATTCCTTCTTCTACTGCTGCACGAGTAGCTGCAAGTGCATCGTCAACTCGGTCTTTCTTCTCCTTCATCTCAACCTCCGTTGGGGCACCTACATAAAGTACGGCAACACCTCCTGCAAGTTTAGCTAAGCGCTCTTGTAGTTTTTCTCTGTCGTAGTCAGATGTCGTTGCTTCGATTTGAGCTTTAATTTGACCAATACGTGCTTGAATATCCGCTTTCTTGCCTGAACCATTGACTATGGTTGTATTGTCTTTGTCAATTTCCACTTTTTCAGCTGTTCCTAGCATATCTATTGTGGCATTCTCAAGCGTAAATCCGCGTTCCTCTGAAATGACTTGTCCACCTGTTAAAATAGCAATATCCTCAAGCATCGCTTTGCGTCGATCTCCAAATCCAGGGGCTTTTACAGCGGCAATCTTCAGTGAACCACGAAGACGGTTTACAACTAATGTGGCTAATGCCTCACCATCCACATCTTCCGCAATGATCAACAGACCTCTTCCTGCCTGAACAACTGGTTCCAAAATAGGAAGCAATTCTTTCATGTTAGAAATCTTCTTTTCATAGATCAAAATCAATGGTTTCTCCATTTCAGTGATCATTTTATCTGTATTGGTAACAAAGTAAGGTGAAAGATATCCTCTATCGAACTGCATTCCTTCAACTGTTTTTACTTCAGTTTCAGTTCCTTTTGCTTCTTCAACAGTTATTACACCGTCATTTCCAACGACCTTCATTGCTTTCGCAATCAATGTCCCAATTGTTTCATCATTGTTCGCTGAAATAGTAGCAATTTGCTTGATCTTGTCGTTATCGTTACCAACTTGTTTGGAGAGCTTCTGTAAGTTTTTCACCACTTCCTGAACAGCTTTATCAATTCCTCGTTTTAAATCCATTGGATTCGCTCCGGCGGCAACATTCTTCAATCCTGCTCCCACTATCGCTTGAGCTAGAACGGTTGCTGTAGTTGTCCCATCACCTGCAATATCTGCCGTTTTTGACGCAACTTCTTTCACCATTTGTGCACCCATATTCTCGATTGGGTCTTTCAGTTCGATCTCTTTTGCTACAGATACACCATCTTTTGTGATCTGTGGTGCACCGAATTTTTTTCCAATTACAACGTTGCGACCTTTTGGTCCAAGTGTTACCTTCACAGCATTCGCTAATGCATCAACACCTTTCTTTAATTTATCACGTGCATCAACGTCAAATAAAATTTCTTTTGCCATTTTTTGTCAATTTTAATGTGTTAGAAAATTCCATAAATGTCTGATTCTCGCATGATCAGATACGTTTTTCCGTCCAGTTTGATTTCTGTTCCGGAATATTGACCATAGAGCACAACGTCTCCCACTTTTACAGTCATTGGTTCATCTTGCTTTCCTTTACCTGCAGCGACTACTGTGCCAGTTAATGGCTTCTCTTTCGCCGTGTCCGGAATGATTATACCACTTGCTGTTTTTTGCTCTGCTGGCGCAGGTTCGATAAGAACTCTGTCTGCCAAAGGTTTAAACTTTATTGACATATTGTGTATACTATTAATGTTTCGCCCGCATTCAGCGAAATACATGCCATCTCAGCGAAAAGAGACATTTTTTCTTGATTTCTAAATGGAAACAAAAAAAAATGTCAGTATGTGTGACATACTGACATTCAAAAATATATATCTATTTCAACTACTGGCCGTTTCCTTTTTGAGGATTTTGAGCAGGTTGTTGTCCTTGCGGTTGTCCTTGTTGTTGACCTTGTTGTTGTCCTTGCTGCTGTTGCATCTGTTCCTGATTTGGTACCTCAGGTCCTTTAGTTCGCACTGTAAGTACAATACTTAGCACCATAATAATACCAGCTAACGTCCATGTTGCTTTGTCAATAAAGTCGTTCGTTTTTTGGACACCACCAATTTGCTGAGCAGCACCAAAATCAGAGCTTAATCCTCCACCTTTTGGGTTTTGTACGTAAACCACTAAAATCATCAAGATACTAGCCAAAATGATGATAATTGAAAAAATTGTATCCATCGTTATTGTGTTATTTTTTTCTTTAATTCTTGAATTTGGGATGCAAAGAAAGCCTTTTTTTCTGGATTTAACAATATTAATTGTTCGTATGCAAAGATTGCTTTCGGATAATTACCCTGTACGGCAAATATTTTTGCAAGTGTTTCACTCACAGGCATTGCCTGAAGGTCTATACTTTCTTTAGCAACTTGTGTAGGTGAGAAGAACGGTTTCTTTGGCCGATCAATAGTTTCTTTATCTGAGGGCCTGCTGATTCGCGGTTCATTATCAATAAATCGATTGACAATTTCATCAATGTGTGCTTTTTCATCGTCAATTTTAACTCTTGATTCTTGTTCATTCGATTTGAGCCAACCCGAAAAACTTCGCGTGCCTTCTATACTTCTGGTTTCGAATATATTCTCTTCATTAAAAGGTATTGAAATATCTTTTGCATCTTCTTCAACCTCTACTGCTTCTGGTTTTAGATGTTCTAAGGTGTAAGTAGCAGAAATAACTTCAGCAAGTAGTTCCCTTTCAAATTGATCTGTAGTTGTTTCCGATTGATCAGTTAAAAGGGCGTCACTATTTTCTTCTTCAGTTGAAATGAATAGATCATCCTGTTCAATAGAGCCATCAATTCGTTCTTTCGAAGAAATATTTAACGTTATACCTGTGTCTATTTCTTCCTCCCAGTCTTCAACATTCGCAAGTTCTGTTTTCTGAACAGGTGTGTTTTCCGTTGGTTTAGTAACAGTTGTTGGAACGAGATTATCTTGTGTAGATTCAATAGGTGGTTCTACTAGTTCATTAACCGTTACTTTTTCGGAGTCACCCTCTAGCTCTGGAAGTATTTCAGGTTGTCGTTCACTAATTCCTTCTGCTTCATTTAAAAGAGTATACAATTGCTGCCTATCGGCAATTCTGTATGCATAAGCTTGAAGCGCATGTTCAAAACGTACGTCATTCGTTGATGCAAGCGCTTTTAAATAGAGAATTGGATAAATCTGCGTGTATGGAAACGCTTCGCAAAGTTCCTTTAGTTGCACAATATCTTCGTTGCGGCAAAGTGCAGGTTGAACAATTCGATCTTTTATGTCATGGAGATTTAACATTACCAATTCGATAAAAGCTTGTTAACCACGTCTTGAATAACCTGTGTGCTGATCTCATCCAGTAAGTTCGCTTCTTCACCAGCTAAGTCAGTTGATGATGAATAGTCTACAAAACGGGTACTTGTGAGATTCATGGTTTCCTCTTTCGGTGAATTAACGAATATAGTAAATTGGACTGAAATGGTTAACCTGTTCTTCTCAGCATTATCACCTTGCTGCAAAGCAACAGGATTTATAGTATAATTGGTAATGGTCCCTTCAATCATAATTTCACCTTTCCCTTGTTCAGAGTTTAAAAGCAGTCGAGTATTGTTTTGAATTCCATCTTTAAGTCTTTCAGATAACGTTACCGCATAATTTAATGGCGCATTTGGCGCATTATTTTCAAGGGTTTTGACTGAAAACGTTTTCCATTCAGGAGGCATAGAACCACTATCGGTAAGTGAAACACTACTCGGCCAACACGAACTCAACAAAAATAGAATCGAAATATATGTGATGAATTTTATCATTAGTCTAACAAGTTGAATTCTTTGATTTTTCGATACAGTGTTCGTTCAGATATTCCAAGCTCTGCTGCGGCGTATTTGCGTTTGCCTCTGTGCTTAGTTAGTGCCTTCTGAATTAAATCTTTTTCACGGTCTTCCAACGATAACGACTCTTCCACCTCAATATGCTCTTCAAATGCATCTATGGGTTCCTCCGCTGAAAAAGAAGGTGTTTCAACCGGCAGACCTGTTCCCAAAACTCTAGAGTTTGTAAAAGGTGAATGAATTTCCTGGTAAAAGCGATTCACCGTTGCTGATTGATCAGGATTGAGAGAAAAATCCCCGCCTTGTCCGATAAGTTCTACAACCAATTTTTTTAAATCAGAAAGGTCTTTTTTCATGTCAAAGAGTATCTTATACATGATTTCCCTTTCCGAGAATTGGTCAGCCGCCTGTTCACTTCCCATTACCGTTGGAACTCTTTCCTTTTCTTCAGGCAGGTAATTGTGTAAAATGGCAGCGTCAAGTTCTCTTGAAGTCTCAATTACCGATAACTGCTCTACGAAGTTTCTCAATTGCCGCACATTTCCAGGCCAACTGTATTGAAGCAAAAGATGAACAGCATCTTCTGTCAGTTTGATGGCTGGCATGCGGTATTTTTCAGCAAAATCATGCGCAAATTTTCGAAATATGAGGTGAATGTCGTCCTTTCTGTTGCGCAAAGCCGGTAAATTAACCGGAACAGTATTCAATCGGTAAAATAAATCTTCCCTGAACTTCCCTGATGATATAGCACGCTGCATGTTTTCGTTTGTGGCTGCAACTACACGTACATTTGTTTTTATCGGTTTGGAGGATCCAACGCGTATGAATTCGCCTGTTTCTAACACCCTCAATAATCGAACTTGGGTCGACATTGGAAGCTCCGCGACTTCATCTAGGAAAATAGTGCCACCATCGGCCACTTCAAAATACCCTTGACGACTGCCGTGAGCGCCGGTGAAGGATCCTTTTTCGTGGCCAAATAATTCCGAATCAATTGTTCCTTCCGGAATAGCACCGCAGTTTACAGCAATATACTCTTTGTGTTTTCGCGAACTTAATTGATGGATGACTTGAGGAATGATCTCTTTTCCCGTTCCACTCTCACCTGTAACCATAACAGAAATATCTGTTGGTGCCACCTGAATAGCAATCTCAAGGGCTCTGTTTAATCCAGGAGCATTTCCAATTATTCCAAATCGTTGTTTTACTTGCTGTACATTCATTGCTGTACGTTTTATTATGCCGGTTGACAAATTTCAACCACTTCTCCCATCAAAGTAGCAGAAGTACAATCTGAAATTTTTACCAATACATACTCTCCTTTGGAAAAAGATCCTTTTGGAAAAACAACCATACTATTCCGACCATTTCTTCCGCACATGAAATCGGCAGATCGCTTTGACGGCCCCTCAACAAGAACTTTATCCACTTTACCAATTTGCATTTTGTGTGATGCAAGTGAATGCGCCAATTGTTTCTCAATGATTTCATTCAACCTTCGGCCCTTCACATCGTCGGGAACATCATCTTCAAACCTCCTTTCCGCCAACGTCTTAGGACGCTCAGAGTACTTAAACATGTAAGCAAAATCATAAGCCACGCGGTCCATTAAGGAAAGCGTGTCATTGTGTTCTTCCTCGGTTTCTCCACAAAAACCAGTTATGATATCAGTAGAAATGGCACAATCTGGAACGATTCGGTTGATTGCTGAAATGCGATCTAAATACCATTCGCGTGAGTAACCTCGATTCATGCGATATAGAACTTCGGTATTTCCTGATTGAACAGGTAAATGAATGTATGGACAAATGTTCTCATAGTTCGCCATGACCTCAAGCACATCGTCAGTCATATCTTTTGGATGCGATGTGGAAAAACGAATGCGAAGGTCTGGAGAAACAAGCGCTACCATTTCCATCAATTGCGCAAAATTTGTTGTAGGCTCTTCTGGATTCTTGATTTCACCTTTTGAAGTCATGTTCCATCGGTAACTGTCTACATTCTGACCAAGTAGCGTTACCTCACGGTATCCTTTTGAAAATAAATCTTGGCATTCCTTAACAATGGTTTTTGGATCTCTTGACCGCTCTCTACCTCTTGTAAATGGAACAACACAGAAAGAGCACATGTTATCACAACCTCTTGTTATCGTAACAAATGCAGAAACTCCTCCTTGATCTAAACGAACTGGTGATATATCTGCATAGGTCTCGTCTCGCGATAAAAGGACATTCACAGCACGCTGACCTGTTCCTACTTCTTCAATTAAATTTGGTAAATCGCGGTAAGCATCTGGACCGGCAACTAAATCCACGAGTTGCTCTTCTTCAAGCAATGACTTCTTCAATCGCTCAGCCATACAACCCAAAATACCGACAACTAATTCCGGATTGTTTTCCTTCTTATGTTTGAATTCTGTCAGTCGGTTCCTTACCCGTGTTTCAGCATTTTCACGTATCGAACATGTATTTATAAGCACAACATCCGCTTCGTCAACATTTCGAGTAGTAGAATAACCGTTTTCAGCCATTATTGATGCAACAACTTCACTATCTGAAAAATTCATTTGGCAACCATAACTTTCAACATACAGCTTCTTATGACCAATTACCCCACCAGAAAAATCCAACGATTCTCCTTGTTTAGTTTCATCTATTACCTTGTTTTGACCAAATTCCATGTCAATAATGTCTTTTTGTAGTCCACAAAATTAACCAAATTTAAAAGGCATGTCAATTTGTCAGTTTCATTTCATTGATTTTTTATTGTACTTCGAAGTAATCTGTTTTAATATATAATTTTCTTTAACCATAGGTTAAAACAATAATCCGTTTTCAGATGTTTTATTCATCACTTGCAAAATGGAAAGATTAAAGCCTACTTTTGCCTTTCATTTTTGTGAATCAAATTCAGAGTATGGCAAAAAATTTAGTGATCGTTGAGTCGCCTGCAAAGGCTAAAACCATTGAAGGTTACCTTGGAAAAGATTTCATTGTCAAATCAAGTTTTGGTCACGTGCGCGATCTTTCCAAAAAAGGAATATCGATTGATATTGAAAATAATTTTGAGCCGAACTACGAAGTTTCTGTTGATAAAAAACAGGTAGTCGCAGAGTTGAAAAAGTTAGCAAAAGAGGCTGAAGTTGTTTGGCTAGCAACGGATGAAGACCGTGAAGGAGAGGCAATTTCGTGGCATTTGTACGAATCTCTCGGTTTAGCTAAGAAAGAAACCAAACGCATTACATTCAATGAGATCACAAAATCAGCCATTTTAAAATCAATTGAAAAACCACGGGAAATCAATCAAGAATTAGTCAACGCGCAACAAGCCAGACGAGTACTCGATCGAATTGTAGGGTTCGAATTGTCCCCTGTGCTTTGGAAAAAAGTCCGTCCAAGTTTATCTGCAGGTCGCGTACAGAGTGTTGCGGTTCGATTAATAGTTGAAAAAGAACAGGAAATTCAACAACATAAAACGGCATCTTTCTTTAAGGTAAGCGGTATTTTTCAATCGCAAAAAGGTCAGTTGAAAGCGGAGTTGACCCGTCAATTAGAAAACGAACAAGACGCACATCAAGTACTTGATCTCTTTTCTACTGCTGATTTCAAGGTGTCAGATGTTCAGCAAAAACCAGCTCAAAGAACTCCTTCAGCACCATTTACCACATCCACTCTTCAACAAGAGGCGAGCTTAAAACTTGGTTTTTCAGTTTCACGAACGATGTCTGTGGCTCAGCGGCTGTACGAATCTGGTAAAATTACTTACATGCGAACAGATTCTGTGAATTTATCTGATACAGCAGTGAAAGGTGCAGAAGCAGAAATTAAGAAAGCTTTTGGTGATGCTTATTCTAGACCAACCAAATACAAAACGAAAAGTTCTGGTGCGCAAGAAGCGCACGAAGCAATACGACCAACCGATTTTGGTGTCCATGCTATTACGGCTGAACGTGATGAGGAGCGCTTGTATGAGCTCATTTGGAAACGCGCAATTGCTTCTCAGATGGCTCAAGCTGAAATTGAACGCACTACAATTAAAATCGCTGTAGGGAATTCTACCGAGCAATTCCAAGCGAAAGGCGAGGTGATTCGATTTGACGGATTCCTTAAGGTATACATGGAGTCAGCGATTGATCAAGATGATGATCAAGAGGAAAATCAAACCGATACATTGTTGCCAGCTGTAACTGTTGGTGAAGCATTGAGTAGAAAATCTATTTCTGCAACGCAACGATTTTCTCGACCTCCAGCACGCTATGTCGAAGCTTCGCTGGTCAAAAAATTAGAAGAGTTAGGTATTGGTCGACCTTCAACATATGCCCCAACAATCTCAACGATCCAAAAAAGAGGATACGTCGAAAAAGTTGAACGAGAAGGGGAGGTGAGAAGTTATTCAGTGTTGACCCTCTCAGGCGATTCAATTCAATCAGAAATCAAACAAGAAACCACAGGTAAAGAGAAAAATAAATTATCACCTACCGATATCGGAATTGTAGTTACTGAATTCCTCAAAGATCATTTTGAACGAATTATGGACTATCACTTTACGGCCAAAGTAGAGGAGGAGTTTGATGAAATCGCTAAAGGATTAAGGGAGTGGACGACAATGATCAAGGCGTTTTACGATCCGTTTCATAAAACGATAGAAGATACGCTCGAACATTCGGATCGTGCTACTGGTGAACGATTCCTTGGGAATCATCCAGAAAATGGCAGAAAAGTAATCGCTCGAATCGGTCGTTTTGGTCCAATGGTGCAAGTTGGTGATGAGCAAGTGGATGGGCAAAAGCCTGTATTTGCTTCCTTGCAGAAAAACCAATCAATTGGTAACGTGACACTCGAACAAGCATTGGAACTTTTTAAATTACCGAGAAGTGTTGGTGAATATGACGGTGAAATGGTTAAAGCGAATGTCGGACGGTTTGGGCCATACATTCAAATCGGAAAGTTATTCGTATCCATTCCCAAAGAGTTTGATCCCATTTCTATTTCTTTAGATAAAGCCATAGAACTCATCGATGCGAAACGACAAGACGAAGCAAATAAAGTGATCAAATTGTTCGATGACAGACCTGATGTGCAATTACTCAATGGACGTTACGGGGCATACCTAAAAATTGGAAAAGACAACTTTAAGTTACCAAAAGGGAAAGAAGCAGCCGAGTTGAATCTTGAGGAATGTTTAGTTATTGCTGAAAATCAGCTAAAAAACCCTTCGAAAAGTAAATCGAGAGCTAAGAAGAAATAACCACGCAAGTTATTCACGTTGGAGTATGAAATTCTTTCTGAATTTCAATAAATGCGCTTCGATAGAAGAGTTAGTTTTGTTCAAACGAGCTTCTTCAAATGAAAGATTTATCTATTTATTTTTCCCCTGTTCATCTTGAGGAAAGTTACAAGCCTGGAACAATCGGCGAAAAAATAAAAGCCCATACGATATTAGGTTTTCCTGAGTTGTCAAAACCTGGTGTTGCCCTAATTTACGTTCCCGAATTTCGCGGAAGTGGACAACATGTGAATGATCATGTAGATGAAATGTTCAGGTCTGATTTTTACACGCTCGCTTCCGCAATAGACTGGGGAATCGAATTGTATGACCTTGGCACCATCAATCCAGGGCATGAGGTGAAAGACACATATTTCGCAATTGCACAAACGGTTGAAGAGTTGGTCAAGAAAAAAATCATACCGCTGGTGGTAGGAGGTAGCCAAGATTTGACAATTGCACTTTATAATGGTTATGCTGCCCTTGAGCAAATGGTTAACATTTGTATGGTTGATTATAAACATGACTTGGGAGATCCTGAAGGTGAAGTTAATGCAGATGGTTATGTGAGTCATTTGTTGCTTCAACGTCCTTGTTACTTGTTTAATTTATCCACAATAGGTACACAAGCGCCTTTTGTCCCGGCGCACGAGGTTGATTTATATGAGAATTTGTATTTCGATCAATGTCGACTGGGTGAATTCAATGCCGACTTTAAAAAAGCTGAACCTCTCCTTCGTAATGCCGATGTCTTGAGTTTAGATTATAAATCAGTGCGTTCGAGCGAGTTTTCTGGTAACGATCCATGTATACAGCCAAATGGGTTCTATGCGGATCAACTGTGTCAGATCGCAAAATATGCGGGAATGAGCGACAAACTCACATCCTTCGGAATTTTTAATTACTTCAGTGAAAATGAACGATCGGTCTATTCGTCATTAATCAGTCAGACTTGTTGGTATTTCATTGATGGTGTTGCCCAGCGCAAAGGTGATTTTCCCGTTGGAAGTAAAAAGGACTATACAAAGTTTACTGTTCATCTCGATGATTTTAAGGATGAGGTTGTTTTCTACAAAAGCAATAAATCAGAACGCTGGTGGATGGAGGTGCCCTATCCGCTTCAGAAAAATGCAATGTATCAACGACACTTTATGGTGCCTTGCGACGAGGACGATTATCAGCGCGCAATGAAAAACGAATTACCCGATCTGTGGTGGAAGACATTTCAAAAATTAAGTTGATAAACTGAAAACAATTTTGATAGACATTCGTTTCTGTTCGACAAAAATTTTCAATTTAAATAAAAATAGCTATTTTAGCACCCAACGTGAACTATACAAACCACGCTTTCCGTCTCCTAAAGACGGGCTATAACAAGTAATTATGAAGAAAAACTTACTCCTGATTTCATCAGTATGTGCTTTATTTTCAAGTGCTTTGCTTGCTCAACAAGACAAACTGATTACCCATTTTATTTACGATAAGATGAGTGTAAATCCTGGGTCAACTGGACTCGATGAAGGGATTTGCGCTACGCTACTTTACAGAAATCAGTGGGACAAAGTGAATGGAGCTCCGAATTCTGCTGTTTTGAATGTTGAAGCGAATATGAACCGGTTTTTTCCAGGTGGACTAGGTATTTCCTTTTACCATGATGCAATCGGATTCTCTCGTCAAAACAATGTCTTATTGAATTATGCTTACCCACTTAGATTAGGAAATGCCGGTACGTTAGGAATAGGGCTTGGTGTGGGAATAGTGAATTTCGGAATGTCACCTGTTTGGGTTCCGCCTACGACAGCTATCGACCCTTCGCTTCCAGCTGGATTTTCTGCTACAAACCTTGACCTGAACTTCGGACTTTACTTT
>JBILNH010000076.1:0-10621 GCA_044375095.1 Crocinitomicaceae bacterium | reverse complement strand
AATCGAGGCTAAGGCAAATAAATCTGCAAATGATATGTTGAATTCAAGTCTTACTCAAAATATACTTAAACTCAACGAAATACAGGCATTTATTAAGCTCGCTTCTTCGCCGAATGCTAAAACGGTCATTACAGACGGTAAAGGAAGCTTAATGAATATTCTGGATAATAAATAACCTATTAATTAACGTTTCATTATCAGCTATGAAATACAACATATTACTCTTGACACTGTGTCTATTGAGTTTCTTCAATTCTTCTTTTTGTCAAAATAAGCTTAGTCCAGAAGTAGTTGTTCAGCTCAATTTGGATAGTTACAATAAAAGAGACATAGATGGTTTTATGCGCTCGTTTTCGGATAGTAGCGACGTTTATCGATTTGGAGAATTGATTCCACTAGCCGCAGGAAAAGATGAAATTAGAAAGTTGTATGAAAAGCTATTCAATTCATCACCGAATCTGCATTCAAAAATTGCCCATAGAACCACTTTAGGGAATAAAATAATTGACCATGAGTTAATTACCGGCAGAAATGGAGATAGCCAAGCGTTAGAGCTAGTAGTAATTTATGAAGTAGAGAATGACCTGATTAAACGGATGACGATTATTCGATAATAAACCAAAAGGGAGTATTCAATAATTCGATTGTTTACTTCCTTTTATTTCCTCGTTACCAGCAGCTTTTCCACTTCGTTAACCAACGATTGAATATAATCACTCGAAAAATCAAATTGAACTCCGGCAGTTGAATAGATTTCAGGAATTGTCTTTGTGTATCCGAGTTTTAACGCTTGAGTATAGTTCAAAATAGCTTGACTTGGGTTTTCTCTATAATTTTTCCAGATACCCAATGCGCCAAGTTGTGCAATCCCATATTCAATGTAATAAAATGGGACTTCAAACAAATGCATTTGGCGTTGCCACGTTGTCATGCGGACATCCTCAAATCCTGACCAATCGGTTAAACCTGTTCCATATTGATTACTCAATTCTATCCATTTTTCAGATCTGACTTTTATAGAATGATCGGGATGTTCGTAAATCCAATGCTGAAATTCATCGATTTGCGCTATCCATGGCAAAATGGTTATGATCGATTCCATTTGTTCCCTTTTGGCACGTTCTAATTCTTCAGAATCTTTGTAAAATTCGCCCCAACTTTCCATTGTAAGTAACTCCATCGACATAGATGCCAATTCAGCAACTTCTGAAGGGACATTCTTAAAGCCAGTTAAGTGTAAATTCCTGGTTAAGATAGAATGAATCGCATGTCCGCTTTCATGTACCATCGTAACTAAATCACGCTGTAAACCAACCGAATTCATAAATATGAATGGAATACCAATCTCATAAAGTGGGTAATTGTACCCGCCCGGAGCTTTTCCAGGTTTTGATTCTAAATCGAGGTAACCCATTTGATCCATTGTCGATAGGCAATCAGCAAAAAAAGGATCCAATTGACTTAGCATATTTAAAGTGCCTTTAAGCAATTCATTGCCTGTTTGAAAAGGTTTTAATGGTGTGTTTCCTAATGGATCAACTTCAGTGTCCCAAGGACTGAATTTCTCCTTACCTAATTGAAACAACTTTCGCTGCTGTATTTTCTTAATAACAGGAACGATATGCGTTTTAACGGTTGAATGAAATTGAAAACAATCTTCTTTTGTATAATCAAATCGTCCCAATGCCTTGAATTTGTAATCCCTGAAGTTGTCAAATCCCGCATTAATAGCCATCTCGTGCCGCTTTTGAACCAGTAGCGAATACAAGTTATCTAACGACTCAACATCTTTTTTCCGTCTTTCGGCCATCAATTCCCAAACCTCTTTGCGAACGCTTTCTTTTGGGTCTTTTAAGTACATTGATGCTTGTTGCATCGTGAGTTCTTTGCCTTCAAACGCTATTGTTTGAGCGCCTGAAATCTTACCAAATTCCTGACTTTTTTCGTTAATTAACGCCTCTATTGGAATATTTTGTTCTCTATACAACTCAATGGCAGTGGTAATTGATCGGAAGTAAATGAAAAAGGCAGAATCAGACTTCAACTCATTAATAAATGGACATGATGCTAGTTTTTCATTTAACATATGCTCATAAGGAGCTATTTCTGGTTGAATTTCAGCAACAAATACCCTGTAATTTTCTTGGTGTTTCTCATTCGCTGTATCAATAGTCATCCGGATATACCTCCACGCGACATCCTCTTCGAGAATAGCATCGAGTTCACTTCGGTCGCTTAACCACAGCAAAAGATCTTCTTTGGAATTTATTGGCCGTTCAACTAACTGTTTGAAATAAACCTCAATTGACTGCCAATTGCTAATTGCTAAATCTGATTTAACGAATGCGCGTTGTTTTTTTTCTAGTTTCATTTTTCGGCAAAAAAAAAGTCGGACTAGCCGACTTAATTATGAATAAGTTATACTATTTACCTCGACTACTGCCTGTTTTTGTCGCAGTAACTTTCTTTGCAGGAGTTGGTTTGCTTGACTTAGCTGCTGAGTCTGTAGCCGATTTAGTTTTCGGAGCAGCTTTCTTTGCTGCAGGTTTCTTTTTCGGTTCTTCGGCAACTGTTTCAGTTTTTTCCTCAGGTTGAACCTCAGCTTCTTCTGACTTAAGATTTCCAGTCGACTGAAGTAAGTTGTACCACTGATACAATTTTTTAATGTCAGAAGGATATACGCGCTCTTGATCAAAGTTCGGAAGGACCTCAATCATATACGTTAAAAGTTTAGAAGCGTCCTCTTTGTGCGAAATACACTGACCTCCATTTTCTTTTGTATAAATGATATCCAAAACCTCCTTTAACGGTTTGTCTTCATCATAGGTGTAAATGCTAATGTCTTCCAAGGCAGAAATGCGATCTGAAGCGTACGCAGGCATCCTTTTATTATCAATTAAGCTTTCTACAATGATGCTGTTTTTACCTTGTGCAACAACTTTAAATAGTCCCGGTTTTCCGGAGATGGCAATTATTCCTGATAGATCCATGTGTGTTATTTTCGGTCGTAAAAATAAACAATCTTTTATCCTTTTCTACAACTTCGCGATTTTTGAATAATAAAATTGACCGGCAATCGAAAGTTGAAGCAAGTAATTACCGGTTTCTAATTCTGAAAGATCAAGTTGATAGCCGGGATCTTTAATGTCAAGTAAAATTCGAGCAGATGCGTCTATGACCCTTAATTCATCTACTTTCTCAGTGGTAACGAGGGAGATCACGTCAATCACAGGGTTAGGGAAAATAGAAATTATATTTTCTTTAAAGTCTGCAGTTAATCCAACAACTGGACTGAAAGGTTCAGTAGACGAAATACACCCTGCTGAATTAGTACAATAACAAGTATAAACACCATACGGCGGGTAAATCGTAAGGGTAGAGGAGTTGGCTCCTGGAATATCAACTCCATTTAATGTCCATTGATAATTGGTCAAAGATAACGTAGCTAACGTATTGCCCGACTGGACAATTGGTAGCATTGGTAGCGGCGACTCTTGAACAACTTCGAAGTCTTCTGTTTGAAATAAACACCCCTGATTATTGTAAACCATTGCTGAATAGGTTCCAATACCATTAATCGCATTTACAATTCCTTCTTGTCCATTTGACCATTCGATAAAGCTGATTGGCACCGAACTCTGAACCGAAAGCTGTCCTGTGTTATCACATAGCGTATCATCCCCAACAATGCTTGCCAGAAAATTATTGGTTAACATTAAATTGAGGGCATGAGGTTTTCCAAAACCATATGCATTGTTCGGTAATGTTCCCGTGAAATTATCTTCAAAGGCCGTTTGAATAAGATCGTTTTTAAAATCTATGTAAGTTGCTCTAGGACATTTTTCCAAATATAGAGCGGCAATTCCTGCAACTACAGGAGAGGACATTGAAGTCCCACCATTTCGCGCATGCCAACCCCCTGAATCGATAACAGAATTATTGGCAGGATTACTCAGGAACCAAAGTGGTGCAGATCCCATCGAAACATCCCCTGACGCACTAACATCTGGTTTGGTTACCAAGTGCCGATTAGGTCCTTTGCTTGAATTAATACTCAATTGACCTGGTAATATTGGGTCGTTTATCGTCGTGTAATAATTGCCATTGGCATCAAAATGACCCATTCGATTTCGAACGTTACCAACAGAAATAACCTTTTCTGAACAATTCCATGAGGAAACTATAGTTTGAAGTGTATCTGGATAATTATAATGAATAATCGATGGGACTTGAAGGTTAGATGGGGTTTGAGAAATCATGTTGTTAAAACCTAGCCAAGAACCAGACCATAAGTCATAATTTCCAGAGCCTGTCGTCATGAATCGAAATAAATAAGAAGTCGAATCAATACCACTAAAATAACCGCCCAAATGGAATGCACCACCTACAACCTCCGTATACGTCTCAATTGTAGCGATACGATTACCTGTTATCGAATAAATCGTATCGTAATAGACACCGTTTAAACTGTTTTGTGCTGATCGAAAATTGGTTTGGCCACGGAATTGATACGAAGGATCTGGAGTGTCCGCTCCATAAGCGAAATTAAATGTGGCATCAATGGAATCCGTCCAAAGGTCAAAGTATATTTTATTTGCACCAAAATAAGCATTTGGAGAAGGATTGTTTACAAACCATACAAAGGACGTGTCTTGATCAATATCCGCATGAACGTGGTACTTACCTTTGTTTCCAGAATTACCCGCTGCGCAAACAACAATTCGACCTTCCTTTTCTTCTAATAGATCCTCTATCCATTGCGAAGCAGGGTCATTTCCATCGTGACTGCCTAAATAGGTACCAAGACTTAAATTCACTACTGCCGGTTTATTTAGGCTATCGGCAACTTTAAAAATATAATCTACTGCGTCAGCAACTGTTAAGGTCCAGTTTGGTGCTGAAAAATTTGTTTCAACGACAATGATGTCTGCCTCCGGAGCCATGCCCGTATTTGTCCCGTTTGCTCTCCCATTTCCGGCTGCGGCACCAGTTACCGTTGTTCCATGAGCGGTTGATGATTCTGTACTAAAACATGTTTGATTGTTAATCGATGTACTGTCCCAAACAATTCCATAATTGTAGGGTTGTGGGATGGTACTACCTGAAGATAATGTCTGATCCCAATAACGCAATACGCGTGATCTTCCTAGACTGTCTTTGAAATCAGGATGATTCCAGTCTAACCCTTGATCAACTATTCCAATTATGACATCTTTTCCATGAAATGAAGAAGTTAAGCCGCCAGTGCCCTGATGTACAGGTACCACATGATGTGCAACTCTAGCAGTGTCAGAAAGTGCCATTGGTTGATTCAATTCCAAGTAAAAATCAGTGAGGTGATTTAATTCAGTATGTTCTTTTATCCAATTAGGAGATTGCGTAACAAAGATCCATTCTGACGTTATATGCTTTACAGGAATACGCTCTAATTCACTTAGTCTTCTTGATAAACTGTCATTTTTTAGTGCAAACGACACCATTTGATTGCCGTATTTGGAGTGAGTGTCGTTAAATCCTAGTTTTTGTTGTGCCTTAACCAAATTGAATTGGCACAAAAAGTGCATAACAATAAAGAGTGTGAAATACCGCATTTTTAAAATTACATGTAGGGTAAATATATGTGGAATAAAGCAAAAAAGAAATGTCTATTGAAACTTTATTTCTATTTTCGCTACCTACATCCCTTGTATTAAATAGGCTTTAGAAATTATGAGAAAAATCGTCATTAACATCAGTTTGTTTATTGCTGCAAGTGCTTTAACACAAGTGACCTTTGCACAATCAAACGAAGACATTATTAACTGGTACAACGGGAAGGCTCCCGGAATGGAAACGGATGCGGCATATAAACTGCTGAAAGGGAAAACACCTAAGTCTGTGATTGTTGCAGTTATAGATTCAGGAATTGATATTGAACATGAGGATCTTAAAGGGAAAATTTGGATCAATTCAGATGAAATTCCAAAAAACGGAATTGATGACGATAAAAATGGGTACGTAGATGATGTTTACGGTTGGAACTTTCTTGGTAATTCAAAAGGTGAAAACTTAAATGAAGCGAATTTGGAGAAAACACGCATCTTAAGAGACCTTTCAAAAAAATTCAATGGAGTAGATTCAGCTTCAGTTTCTTCTGATTTGATGGAAGAATATTTATTGTATAAAAAGGTCAAGGGAGAAGTAGAAACAGATCGTGAAATGTACAGCGGTTACCTTGGTCAAATCGATATGATTTCTTCCATGATTGATCAAGTGCCAGCAATTGTTGGTCCTGCTATTGGTAAGAAAGAATACACCATGAAAGATCTTCAGAAATGGAATCCAAAAGATGAGCAAATGGTGCAGTTAAAGGAATTTGCAATGGCTATTGAAACGGGCGAATTATCCAAAGAAGTAATGGATGAACAACGCCAACAAATTGAAACAATGGTCAAATTTAACTTGAACGTTGATTACAATGATCGCGCATTAATTGGTGATAATCCACATGACTTCAACGATAAAAGCTACGGAAATAGTGATGTAGAAGGACCTGACGCATTGCATGGAACTCATGTTGGTGGAATTATCGGTGCTTCAAGAGGAAATGGTCTTGGTGGTGACGGTGTAGCAGATAATGTGAAGTTGATGTCACTTCGTGCTGTACCGAATGGAGATGAACAAGATAAAGACATCGCATTGGCTATTCGATATGCGGTAGACAACGGTGCTGCTGTTATCAACATGTCTTTTGGTAAAGGTTATTCTCCTCATCAAAAAGAAGTGTTTGAAGCATTCAAGTACGCTGATGAAAAAGGAGTTTTACTTGTTCACGCTGCTGGAAACGATAATGCTGATGTGGATAAGGAACCAAATTTTCCCGCGGCAAAATATTCATTTCAAACAAAGCCCCTTGATCATTTTTTGACCATTGGAGCCTCTTCTAGAAATGCAAAAGGTGAACTAGCTGCAAGCTTTTCCAATTATGGTCAAACAATGGTTGATATTTTTGCGCCAGGATTTGAAATTTACAATACTGTTCCTCAGAGCGAGTATAAAAAACTACAAGGTACGTCAATGGCTGCTCCTATGGTAGCAGGTGTTGCTGCCATGTTGAAGAGTTATTTCCCTTCGCTTTCAATGAAAGAAATTAAGCAAATCATGTTGGATACTTCAACCAAATACAAAGGAACCCAACAAATACTTCCGGGATCTGACCAAAAAGTTGATTTTGCTTCACTTAGTGTAAATGGGGGAGTAGTCAATGTGAAAAATGCGGTCAAAAAATGCTTGGAATTGGAAAAAACTAAAAAATGATAGTGAACGTCCATTCATTTAAAAAGCTGCCTGAGTGCAGCTTTTTTTTGCAATCAGTTAATCGAATAGTGTTGCTCTTTGCATTGATATTTCATTGTTCATTTTCAAACGCACAATTTATTGGTGACTCCATTATTGACAATTGGCATCAATCTGCCAGTCTTGCGAATCTCGATCGTTACTTTAATGCCGTGCATGACAACTTTGTGTTTTTAGGAACAGCTCCAGGAGAAAGATGGTCAAAAAGTGAATTTTACACATTCTCAAAGCCTTATTTCGATAAGGGAAAGGCATGGGATTTCAAAGCTTCAAATAGAAAATGGGATTTCTCTGAAGACTCAACTGTTGCGTGGTTCGATGAGGATTTAGAAACCTGGATGCGCGGCTGTAGAGGTTCAGGGATTCTGATTTACAAAGAGGATCAATGGAAAATAAGTTATTACAACCTCACCGTCCTTATTGAGAACGAGAAAATCAAATCATTCATTGAATTAAGGGATAGGAAGTAAAGAACTATCCGTTCACCTTAGCGTGGTCAGCCAAAAATTGGTGCAAACCAATATCGGTTAAAGGATGATTTGCAAGTGCCTTGATTGCACTTAATGGCCCAGTCATAACATCCGCACCGATCTCTGCACACTCAATAATATGCATAGGATGACGAACTGATGCAGCTAAAATTTCTGTTTCGAATCCATAATTATCAAAAATTAATCGGATTTGCTGAATTAACCCGGTACCACTCGTTGAGACATCGTCAAGCCTTCCTAGAAATGGAGAGATATAGGTTGCTCCTGCTTTTGCTGCCAATAATGCTTGTCCTGCGGAAAAAATTAAGGTACAATTCGTTCGTATTCCTTTTTCTGAAAAGTACTTTATTGCTTTTATTCCTTCAAGGATCATAGGGATTTTAACTACAATATTCGAATGAAGCGCAGCCAATGCTTCACCTTCTCTCACCATACCATCGAAATCTGTGGCGATAACCTCGGCGCTTACTGGACCATCGACAATTTCACAAATGGTCAAGTAATGTTTCATTACCGCGTCGTATCCTGCAATACCTTCTTTTGCCATTAAAGACGGGTTGGTTGTAACGCCATCAAGAATGCCAAGTGAATAGGCTTCTTTAATTTCAGAAAGATTTGCTGTATCAATAAAGAACTTCATGAGTTGTTTTTTTGACAAAAGTATTCCGAGATGATTAATCGATACGTAATATTAAGAGATTTTTATCCACGAAGTATGAACAAAAAAAGAGGGGTAAGCTACTCATATCGCACCGCTACAACCTCATACCTTTGCTACGTTCCCGTCCTGGAGGATTAAGAGGGAGCTGGTCGTACAAGACTTACCCCATGACAAAGTTAATTAGAATTCTCGTTTATCTTTTAATAAAAAGGCAAAAACGGCTAAATGAGTCTATTTTTTAAATCAAAACACCAGATTTACAAGTGCATAAAGTCTTTCTTGGCGAGCAGTTCATCCTGACTCTCACGGTATTCCGGATCATCCACACAACAGTCAACCGGGCATACTGCAGCGCATTGAGGTTCATCATGAAACCCAACACACTCCGTGCATTTATCATGCACAATATAGTATACATCCATATTTACCGGTTCAAAACTGTTGTTTGAATCTATTGTTTCACCATCAAGAGTTGTAATCATTCCTTTTAAAGAGGTGCCGTCTGTGTATTTCCACTCCGCTCCACCTTCATAAATGGCATTATTTGGACATTCTGGTTCACAAGCACCACAATTGATACACTCATCGGTTATCATTATTGCCATAAGTTCAAATTTTAATTGTGCAAATATAGAACGAAGTCCGAATTGAATTGTTCATTTTACAAAAGAAATTACCTGTTTTAGATCCACAAGAAGAATGTATTTTTGCACTATGAATCGCAAAGAATGTATTTCTTCACTCGCTCAATTAGGCAAAATAATTGAAAGTATTGCTGAACAACAGCCATGGACTGGTCATGAATTAGGTGTTACATTAACTGAATACGACGAATTAGTAAAGGTTGTAAATCAACAACCTGTGCTCAATCCCTGGTTTACGAAAGAAAATGTCCTTAAATCCATGTATGAATGGAGTAATTCGCTAACCGAGGAAAAACTAAGTGAATTTTGTGCTGAATATTCGTTTTCTCAACAACCCAAAAATATTTTGCTTGTCATGGCGGGCAATATTCCGTTGGTTGGATTTCATGACGTAATTTGTGTTCTATTATCCGGAAACCGCGCGTTATGCAAATTGAGTTCTGATGATAAAACACTTCTGCCCGCAATGACAAAATTGCTTTCTATTCTAAACCCTGACTTTGAGCATATCATTTCGTTTCTAACAGGACCTGTAACTCAAATTGATGCGGTTATTGCAACCGGTTCTGACAATTCTCTCCTTCATTTTGATCAGTATTTTGGCAAATACCCTCATTTATTTCGGAAAAATAGAACTTCTGTAGCCGTAATTACAGGAGATGAAAATGAGGTAGAACTTGAAGCTTTAGGTAAAGATATGTTTGAGTATTTTGGAAAAGGTTGCAGAAATGTTACGCATTTATTGTTGCCTGTCGGATATGATATAAATAGAATCATTGCCCATATAACTGGTTATGGAAATAGTATTAATCACAATAAATACGCGAATAACTACGATTACAATAGGGCTATATTTTTGATGAATAAAGTGACGTTTCTAGATAACAATTTTGCCTTATTCAGGCAGACGCCTGCTCTACACAGTCCACTTTCAGTCATTCATTATCACTTTTATTCGCTTCCCGAAGAAATAGAATTATTCCTAAAGGATAATAATGATTCAATCCAACTAGTTGTTGGAAAGGAGTATGTTCCATTTGGTCATGCTCAATGTCCTAAACTTGACGATTTTGCCGATAATTTAAATACATTGTCTTTTTTGAATTCACTTAATTGACAAAGAATACCAATTAATCAGCATAAAGAACAGTTAAAACAATAATGCTGTAATTCATTGTAAAAAGACGGAGGTTTAGTTGAACGATAAAAAGTGTTGCGTGTACTTTTTGTCATTGTTTAACCTTTAAATCTTTTGTCATGACAGCAGTTATTGTAATTATCGCCCTTGTCGCATTTATTTCATTGTTGGATTATGGTTTGTTTCAACGATGGCAAATGTCAACTTCCCCAGTCCGAAATGAGGTTGTTTTCGAAAAACGAAACCGTGAATATGGCGCATACGCCATACGGAATGAATACGACAGAAACCTTCTTAGAATAATGGTTTTTTTAATTGTATTATTCAGTTCAATTTTCGGTCTTTATTCTTT
>JBILNH010000234.1:0-2969 GCA_044375095.1 Crocinitomicaceae bacterium | reverse complement strand
ACTATTGACGAAGAAACGGGCATGACAGGGGCGAAAGAATTAAACGGTCAATTACTTTCAGGAACCATTCTTCTTAACCTTGATACTGAGGACGATGATGAACTGTCTATTGGCTGTGCTGGTGGAATTGATACAAATACAAGTTACACATACAATCAAGAATCAATTCGAGCTGATTTTAGCGGTGTAAAAATTAGTTTACGCGGTCTGGTCGGCGGTCATTCAGGTATGGATATTGACAAGGGGAGAGGTAATGCGAACAAATGGATGGTTCGTTATTTATACCATTTGCAATCATTAATTGAATTTCAACTCGTTTCTTTTGATGGTGGAAGCTTACGAAACGCTATCCCAAGGGAAGCAACTGCAGTAATTGCGCTTCACCGAGATAAAATGAAAACCGTTCAAATGGAACTGGAAAAAATGAGCTCCATTTTAAAAGATGAATTCAAACACATTGAGCCGGAGTTTCAATTTAGCTTTGAGGAAATAGAAGTAAGGAATGAAAAAGCTGTAACAAAAGAAGAGACCAAACGCGTCTTAAATGCATTGTACGCTATACCGAACGGTGTATACAGAATGAGTCCTGCCATTCCTGGATTGGTTGAAACATCTTCTAGTTTAGCAAAGGTTGAGGTTAGAAATGGTGAATTTACGACTCAATCATTGCAGCGAAGCAGTGTTGAATCAAGTAAAGAGGACATTGCACATACGATAAAAGCTTCATTTGAAGTTATTGGCGCACGCGTCATTCAAGGAGGAGACTATCCTGGCTGGTCGCCAAACAATCAATCACCCATTCTGAATCAAATGGCGGGAATTTACCGTGAAATTTTCTCCTCTGAACCCCAGATAAAAGCATGTCATGCAGGGCTAGAATGCGGCATATTGTTACAACATCTGCCAAATGTAGATATGATTTCCTTTGGACCAAATATTCGTGGCGCCCATTCACCGGATGAATGCGTCCAAATTTCATCCGTTCAAAAATTCTGGAAATTCTATACAGAAACACTCAAACGTATTCCTGAAACTTCACCTTCCCATGCAACAGCATGAGTTAGTTGAATTAGCGAATACCAGAATGCCTTTTGGCAAATACAAAGGCACACTTTTGGTCTACCTTAGAGAAGACTATCTCGTTTGGATGAAACAAAACGGGTGGCCATCTGGTAAGTTAGGCAATCAATTACAACTCATTTATGAGATCAAACTCAATGGGTTAGAGGCTATTATTCGTCCACTTATTGAAAAAAAATAACACTTAATCTAAAGACATACAAAAAACTGTATATCAATAGGTTACATGTGTTTTAGTCTGTCATAGCATAGAAAAAAATTATATTACAAAACTAAATTATCTGTTATTTTGTAACCAGATCAATTGAGTTCCGTAAGAGGTGTTAATTAAATTGAAAAATGAATTTAACACTTCGAGATATGATTAACAATACGATTAAAACAGCAAAGTTTAAACTTAACATGCATCGTCAAAAAGGAATTAAAAGTGAATTAAGTGTATTTCAAGTTGCGGAACTTTTAGATTCAATTAAACGAGCTGAACAACAAAAAGAATCGAATCCATCTTCAATCTTTCATTCAATTAGCTTAAATTAAACAGATCAATACCAAATATATAGATGCGTAGTAATTATTACTACGCATTTTTTGTTTCATTAATTCACTGCAAAAAGTTACATTTGTAAATATTCAATAATTTACAAATGTTAATCAAGGAACGCATTCAGTCAATCATAAAAATGAACAACCTTACATCGTCGGCTTTTGCAGACAAGCTAGGCGTGCAACGATCCAATATTAGTCATATTTTATCCGGAAGAAACAAACCGAGCCTAGATCTACTTGAAAAGATCATACTTACTTTTCCCCGTGTAAATGCACACTGGTTAATCACAGGTGAAGTAAAAAAACTTGAGGATAAATCAGAAGTAATCACTTCTTTAGTGAATCGATCGTCGAATACGGATTCAACGCTGGTATCTATCTTAAAATGCTACAGCGATGGAACATTTGAAGAATTAATCCTTAAGAAAGAATAACAGCCGAACCAATTAATTCATTACCTATATACCAAGCTGCAAATTGACCTGGTGTAATTCCTTTTTGTGCTGATCCAAATAAAATAAACCAACGACCATTCCTCTCAACTAATAGCGCTTTTTGAAGTGGCTGTCTATACCTGATACGAACGAGGCACTCAATCTGTCCCTTGAACAATTCAAGTACTTCCGAATTCATCCAATTTATCGTATCAACTTGTAATTCAAGAGCCCAGCGATTTAACCCAGGATGGCCATCAGTTTGTCCCGAATATACTGTATTTGTGTCTGTATCAATTCCAATAACAAACGATGGGTGAGGGCGACCTCCAATGTGCAATCCTTTTCGTTGTCCAATGGTATAATAATGAGCGCCAATATGCTTGGCAACCACAACACCGTCAGATGGTTCATATCGAAACGGCTCCGCCAGCTGCTCCAAATTCTCGACAACAGGTTCCAGCTCTTTGTAAAGCATGAATTGCTCAAGATCATGTCGGACTTCAATAACATTTCCTTCTACAGGCTGTAATTGCTGCTGTAAAAATTGAGGCAGACTAATCTTCCCTACAAAACACAATCCCTGCGAATCTTTTTTCTCAGCTGTAACCAGTCCCAATTCGGATGCAATCTTGCGCACTTCAGATTTATGGAGCTCACCAATTGGGAAAAGGGCTTTTTGCAGTTGGCCCTGTGTTACCTGGCATAAAAAATACGATTGATCTTTCCCTGGATCATCACCAGCAATTAAATGAGATGACCCTTTCTCATCAATAGCTTTACGGCAATAATGTCCTGTTGCGACATAATCCGCACCTAAATCCATCGCCGCATTCAAAAAGACATCAAACTTAATCTCTCTGTTACAAAGCACATCTGGATTGGGCGTACGACCAGCTGAGTACTCGC
>JBILNH010000068.1:0-10946 GCA_044375095.1 Crocinitomicaceae bacterium | reverse complement strand
TGGTAGCCTTTCGAAATGCGATTACACCCACAGAATTGGCTGATTTCTTTCTTCAGTGTTTTCATGAAACAGCTGCTCCTGTAATTGAAGCAGAAAAAAAACTTGCCGGTTACGCCAAACAAGTGCTTGAGCGCAGCACACGATCTTTACTTACGGAGGTCAAGCAATTCAACTCCACAGCTCGACTTTTCCTGGAACGTCAGCAGCACCAATTGAACAGCGTCCAAAAACAGGCACAACATTCGGCAAAAGGAATAATTGCTTCGAAACACCAACTCATCCATTACCAATCGACTTTCTTACACCACCATTCGAAGCAACTGATCCGCGAATTTCGGGAGCGGCTGAAGCAGAAAAATGAGGAGCTGATCCTCAATAAAAGGCAACTTTTCGATTTCCATCAGCAGCAGTTGGAACAAAAAAGTTCACTCATTCGACTACTCGATCCGCGAAACGTGCTGAAACGAGGCTATTCGATTACTACCTTTAATGGCAAAACCGTGAACGATGCTAATCTGCCACAGCCAGGCGCAAAAGTAACCATTGAAACCTACGATACAACCATTGAATCTACTGTAAATCACGTAACGTCCCATGAAAAAAATTGAAACATACACCGAAGCTTTTGAAGAGTTACAGCAACTCGTTCAAGAAATGGAAAATGGCGAAATATCGGTCGACGAACTGGCCATTAAGGTAAAACGCGCCACCGAATTGATTGCTTTTTGTAAGCAAAAGTTAACCAGTACGGAACAGGACGTGGAAGCGATTTTGAAGGAGTTGGAGGGGTAGAAAAGCTGTAAGCTTTAGGCTATAGGCCTTAAGTTAAATGCGATAAGCTATACTACAACCTTACTGATAAATAGTGTGATGAAGAAAAGTGAAGCTAGAACTGAAATTCACGTCTATGCTCTTGGATCTATGTTCTCTAGTATCTCAATCATCCCCTCTTCCCGTATTTCTTTTTCCATTCCCTGAACCGGTAGTCGCGGATTTCGTTCATGACTTCACAGAAGGAACGGGCCCAATAATTGCGTAAGCCTATTCCGCCCGGGCGACCTTTCATTACCTCGTGAATAAGGACTTCTTTCGTAGACATGCTGATGACAACAATATGGTACTTGCCGTATTCGCGCAACTTGTTTAAACTTTCAGCAATGAATAATACACCTAAGCCTTCTTTGATTTCTAGTGGATACCTGCTTACCCAGCTTCGAATGTCCGCTTCTGTGTAATTCGGATCAGACAAATCCACCATGTTCTCAATGGACGCATTTTTATTGACCTCAGCAATCGCGTTAATCTTCAAGCTAACATCTTCTTTGCGGATCATTGTTCCGATATCGTACTTGGTGTACTCTTTGATGATTAACTCATTCCATGCCGGAAAGTATTTATCCCTTACTACTTCTGCTCCGGCTTCTCCCCATTCAGAAAACTGCGCAAACTCTCCTATCAACTTTACATGGGAAAAATCTATGCCCAACCAATAGACTGGTGTGGCGGATTTGGTAAAAAGATCCTTAACCGATTGGCTGTTTGCATTCGAAACAAAAAGCACAACGGTCAAGAGTAAAAAGAGCACGTTTTTCATCGTGAATTATTTAAATAGAATTTTCTCCGGTTTTCGGATATTGCTTTTAAACACCTGACTTCTAAGGTAATCATTTTCAAGGTAGACAAAATGCGGCACCACACGCAAGCGACTCTGACAGGCTTCAACAACTGCAGGCATTATTCCCGAATGTTCGATGCTGCGCTCCAGTAAAACCGTCAAGGTATCGTTGCCAAGGTAATCCTTCGAGACTTCGACTTTGTAACACGTGATTTCAGCAAAACCGTCAAATATTTCAAAGATCGATCGCGGAAAAATAGTCGTGCCTTTGTACTTAATCAACTGGTTTTTGCGTCCAACAATCGGTCCCAAGCGTGGACTCGTTCTCCCACACGCACAGGCATCGTAAAAGACATGGGCAATATCGCCGGTTTTGTAGCGAATCAGCGGCATGCCTTCCGTCCCTAGTGTAGTGACCACAATCTCGCCAGAGGCACCATTGGCCACTGGAGCTTCATGATCGTCAAGGACTTCCATAAATAGCAACGATTCATTCAAGTGACACCCTTGATGCGCTGTACACTCGGTAAACGCAGCTGCCATTTCTGTTGAGGCATAGGTCGAAAACAATTCAATGTTCCAATCGGCAGTTATTCGGCGACCAAGGATATTGAGCGATAAATCCTCTTCGCGAATCGCCTCGCCAATACACACAATCGATCGCACAGAAGTTGCGTTGAAATCGATGCCATGTGCTTTCGCATAATCAATGAGTGTGATTATAAAGCTGGGGACAGCTATTAGCACCGTCGGTTGGTTGGTAAGAATTGATCGCCATTGCAACGCAGGAACACCCGGACCGATGCGAATCATTCCACCACCGAGCGATTGTACACCGAGGTAATACGCCAACCCTGCCATAAACTGCTTGTCGATCGTCGTCATCAGCTGAAAAATGTCGTTGGAAGTGGCGCCAGTTAATGCGAGTGAATCGTGTTCATTTTTTGCCAGGCGATCCAGGTCTTTTTTAGTCAAGTAGATTGTAATCGGCTCACCTGAAGTTCCGGAAGTGGTAACATATTCCGCTACGTGTTGCATCGGTACCGCCAAAAAGGCCTGATTATCCTGAGAAATATCATCTTTTGTAGTGAATGGAAGCTGAGAAAGCTGCGACGAATCGAACGTTTCATCAAATGAAATTGCTTTCAATACTTTTTGGTAATAAGGTGAATGCTGTTGCGCATACCTCGCCGTTTCAAGAAAGCGTTGCCAAGGTGTCATTTCGTTTTCGTGAGACATTCCTTTTTCCATTTTATAAGTTCTTTAGCTACCTGAGGAGACGCAGGATGGTTGTTCAATGCTTCACCAAAATAAGTCGCAGCACGCGCGTTGTTTCCTTTTTTACGGTAGTATTTTCCGAGCATTTCGTAGGTGACGTACGATTTTCCATTTAATTCGATAAACTGCTTTGTTTTCGCTTCTGACCATGAAATCGGCGCATCAAACATCAAGTATTGATGGAGTTGCTGCTTCATCTGCTTGAATACCTTAAAGTTGGCGTAGGCTTGTGTTGTGACAAAGTCTGACTGCGCAATGCGGTCCACACGAACTCCTTTTCGTTGGGTAAATGTCTCGTTCAGGTCGTAACCGAAAAAAGCGCCCAACTGGTAATCAGTCGTTGAAATGTACAAGCGTTTCTGTTGCGGCAAAATAACCACGCTGTGGTGCGCAATGAGTTGGTTTACAGCGCGTGGATTCCCCATGCCGAGTGTGTCTCCCGATTCCGAATACTGGTCACGAAGCACATTCACCGTCGTTTCTAAATTGAATGTAGGAATGGCCGCTATCAATTGCTTCACGCGTTTGTAGCGGTAAGGACTGTCGCTATTTTGCTGGTTGGAAAGGTTCACCGGATCATTTTTAAACGTTTCCGATTGGTAGTGATTTGAACAGACAACCACATCTTGCTTGGAATCGTACACCCCAAATTTTGTGGGCGATTTCTCGATGAGGATGGTTTTTCCATCTGCGGCAGAACCAATCATTAAAGTTTCAGAGACAAACGTCTGGCGTTTTTTGGCAATGGCAACGGCCTCTTTTATGTTGCTGGCGTATTGTAAAATTTCCCTCGCCAACAGTGAAATCGGCATACGTGAACCGGTTGGCAAATCCGATTTGGAAGCGTTGATTGTCACACTCAATCCTTGGTCGTTCAATCCAGAAGCGACACCTGTAAATCCGGCCCATGAATACGAAGCAAAGCTGTGCCCTTTCTTCGGATTAACGAAGACGATGAGTTTTTCCTTCGCGAAGTCATCTCCAACGTAGAAATCAAAATTGCGCCCGATGATCATTTCTCCAGTTGTCGTTTTCGAACCTTTTACGGAAAACGAAGTACAACCAACCATGCTGTAATCGTTCAGCGCGTGTCCGATGTCGTGTGCGGCATGGTAGTTAAGTATCCGTGTATATTTTGGTGCGATATAATCGTAGTTGTCTGAAAACACCTGAGAGATCCCGTAGATTTCCTGCTGATTTTCGAGCGGAATGTAGTTCGGTAAATCGCTATTAAAAAACCCGATAAAGAGCTTTAAGAATTGCTGCCAAACACCACTAGGCACGAATTGATTGATTTGCGCTACAAAGATATCTTCTTGTTGCTGAACGAGTTCTTTTGCCAGTTCACCGTAGACCAAGCCGCGTTCATACGCATCACCTTCCAGGTACATTTCCCAAATACCCGCTTCGTTTTTTCGTAAAGAGTTATTTCCTAGAACGTAATGGTCTGGACCTATTTTTTTCCGTTGACCGATTGTCAATTCCGGCACATCTGGAGGAGCAATGCGCACATTGGCGAGCACAAAAATGAATAGAATAAAAAAGAAGGCCAGAGCACCTTCCATCACCACGCCAACGGCACGAAAAACAACGGAAATGATACGAAGCACGACTTTTTTCATTGGTGCTGCTAAAGATACAATAAATTTGAGGTCACAAAAGCGCAGAAAAGATGCAGGACGGTTCACTTCCACACGTTGAAACAATTCCCACACTATTGGGAGAAGTGCACGTTTGGCACATGGCAGATTATGCGCAAGCGTGTAAACTTCAAGGTAAACGGGCAGTGGAAAAAGAAGCCATTAACCGATTTTTGATTGCTTCGGGTCATGGTGAAAATGCGCTCTCCTATTTACCCAGTGGACAGCCGGTATTCACGAATTCAGAAAAGCACTTATCGATTTCCCACTCGAACGGGTGGTTTGCCGTGTATATCGCCAGCGAACCCATAGGAATTGATATTCAGGTACCCAATCAGCGGCTTGAGCAAGGAAAACACTACTTTCTCAACGAACAGGAGCAGCACCTCACCGATCTCGGCACCTTACATGCGATTTGGGGAGCAAAAGAAGCGCTTTACAAGAAATACGGCGGAGATATAGATGACTTACGCGGTGAAGTTACGTTTCAATCGTACAACGTCGAGAAACAAGAACTTACGCTATTATTTTCAGATGAATTGCACTCGTTTACTGTTTTCAATCGGGCGGATTATTGGTTGGTTTTTGGGTAGTGGGTGAAAGATGTTTAAAGTTCAAAGTCTAGCAGCGGAGGATTGCAATCCTCCGCTGCTGTCTCGTTCGAAGTCAACCTCCAAACTTCCATGCACCAAAAAGGGAACAGCTCGTTTGCCGCTCCCTTTCATGCAGACCAATAGTTTTTTAACGCAAACTATGTTTTACTATATGCGTAGTGGTGGTTCCGTTCGAAACCTGTATATAGTACATTCCCGGTGCGGCATTTAAGTCTCCAATGTGGAAGACATTGTTGCCGTCTTGGATGTTCACCGACGTGCTGTAGACTGGACGTCCACTTGCATCAGTGATGGTTAATTGACCATTTCCTTCCATTGTTTCGGTGAACAAACTCACGTAGAAGCTTTCGTCACTTGGATTTGGATAGGTCGAAATGTGGTTGTTTGAAGTCGTTCCGTTACAGTTTACAGAAACTGGGTTAAATACTTCGTATTTACCGTCGTTGTCAAATTGCGTCAAGCGGTAGTACGTTGTACCATTCGCTTTTTCACTGTCGATCATCTCGTAGTTCAACAATTGTGTCGAGTTTCCTGCAGCTGCTGTTTGACCAAGCACACTCCATTCAATTCCATCGCGAGATTTCTCCACTACGTAATGGCTGGTGTTGTGCTCTGAAGCGGTTGTCCAGGTTACGGCAATCGCTTTATTTTCAGTACAATTCGCTTGGAAGGAAACGAGTTCGATTGGGAGTGGTGCAAATACTAACGATGACGAAACAGTGAATGGTGAGAATGATGTGATTCCGCTCGCAACAATCGAATTAGTTGATGCAGTTCCACCAATGTTATCCCAAAGACCATCACTACTGATGTAATGTGCGATAAACGCACTAGTTGGTTGGAAATTGTTGATTTCTTCAACAGCACCAGAATTCCAATTTAGTCCAAGTGTTACATTACTTCCGCCTGCATCTTGCTCGTCGATCATCCACGTTCGATTCACAACCTCTAAAGAAGTACCGGTTCCAACAGCAGTTCCATCATCAGTAACGTTATCAATCACACGAACACTGAAGTTATCTACCGTACCAGTATTTGTTAGTGTAGCAGGATTGTATGAGCTTCTTCCAACTGGGAAGACAATCGGTGAACTTGAAACATTGCGCTTCAATACACCAGCACCAGAAGTTCGCACATAACTGCTTGCTGAGCCACCATTTATTGTGTTTGAAGCCATGTTTAAATTACTTGCTCCAAGATCAATAACTCCATTACTTAGAGTTAAGACGTTTGTTACTGTTAAATTCTGATTAGTTGTCAATCCTTGACTATTATTTAAGGTCAAATTATTGATATTACCAGTAAATGAAGAGGATGGAATTGTTTGTGCCGATGACCCACTAAAAACAACCGTCGCTGAGGCATTGCTTGCATCTATATTTCCAGATGTTCGGATGAGGGTGCCATTTACAGTTAAGGTATTGGCCCCTACATTCAAGGTGCCGTTTAAGAGGGAAAGGGTGCTATTAACAGTAGTGTTTTGAGCCAAACTAATGCCTGCGCTTTCATTAAATATTGCGTCATCAAACATGGAATGAGGTAATGAAATAGCAGTTGTTCCGCCTGTCGGATTTACCGTATTTGCTGATTCACTCCAATTACCATCGTTATCTGTAACAGCATAAATTAATGAATTGTCGGATGTTTTCTTGAATTCGATTCGCTTTATTCCGTTGGAAAGACTAACAGGTATATAAGTTCCCCATGCTCCGGTACCTGTAACACCAGACTCATACCATGTTGTCATAGTTGTAGTAATACCATCATTTTCAGTCCAAGTTCCAGAGATAGGGCGACCAGTTCCAGTAGAATTATCATATAAAAACACCATTTGTTCGTTAGCACAATATGCTGTTCCTTTAATTGCTTGACCTCCATTTGAACCAGAAGCAGGATTGATAATAGAAATTGTACTTGTTGTATTTACTGTTTTAACTGGCACTGTCCCACCACTGCCATTATTCAAAACAATTCCAAAATTAATAGCATTCCCAGCAGTGAAAACTGCATTACTCGTTGGAACAATAGAAAACCAGCCTTCATAACTTCCGCTGCTGTTTGCGGTGAATTCACCATATCTTGCGGAACTAGTAAACTCATTTGATCCAATTAAAGAACTATTTAGATTTTTATTACTAGTGTAACCTGTTATAAAACCTGAAGCATCCGAAGAATTGTTTATGACAAACATATTTCCTGCAGTAGAACCTGATAGCGAACCCTGTGTGGTATATCTATAGGTTGCATTTGCCGTTAAATTATTGATCCTCAATCTACAAACATATTGTAACCTTGATGCGGTAGTGCTTCCGTTGATTGCGTACCGCGGAAAAATTATTTCCTCTACATCAGGAAGTGTTACGGTCAATGGTTGTATTACATCAGCTGCAGCATTATAATTGTTGTTACCGGATTGTGTAGCAGTAATATTAGTTGTTCCTACCCCAACAATCGTAACTGTATTTCCAACAACAGTGGCTACAGCGGTATTTGAACTTGTATATGAAACAGTTAATCCTGAAGTTGCAGTAGCTGTTAAATTAAAAGGAACATCTGCGGTTGTTTTATTAGCCAATGCACCGAAAGTTATTGTTTGATTGGCTTTAGTTATTTCCCCCGTTAACCCTGTAGGTTGCGTCAATGAATAATTGCCTGCATCTGCACCAGTCAAAGTTGAAGTTGAGGTTACATTTATTCCAGTTCCTACATTGGCAGATGCGAAAGTTCCGGTACCAACTAATGAAACTATATCCCCGAAAATTACTCCAACTAATGTTCCTGTAATAGTTGCACTGGTTGTACCATCATACGTTTTTGTTGTTACCGCAGCACTGGTTACTGTTAACTCTTTAGCAGTGATATTGGCGGTTAACCCGGTTGGTTGTGTTATGGAATAGTTAACACTTGGCGCCGTGTATCCTGAAACCAATACTGATTTTCCATTTCCAACATTTTTATCACTGAAAGTTGCACTTGGTGTACCAGAAACTGAAAAAGATTCCCCATTAACTAATCCGGAGTATGCCGCTGTTCCAGAAATTGTTGCTGTTGTATTTCCATCATACGTTTTATTTGAAATCGAAATTCCTGTTATGGTTAATCCTTTTACTGAAACCGTATTACCTGCGGAAGAAGTTGTCACGTTTGTGCTTGTTGCTCCTGTGCTTGATAAAACAACGGAAGTTGCGTTATTATATGAACCAGCAGCGAGAGTTGCAGAAAAACGAACATAAACTGTTGCTCCACTTGATACAGAAACCGAAGAACTGAAGATTGAATTATCACTTGACACTTCATAACCAGATTGAGCTGTTGCGGTGATATTTGCACTTAAATTTGATCCCATGGCTGTAAAACTCACCCCAGTAGAAGCGGTTCCATAGGTTGATGTTAATGTACTTGTTAATGTTACAGCATCTAACGTTGGAACATCTGAAACAATAATATCTCCTGCAACATATGAAATCGAATAGTTTGAAGCAGTATATGTTCCACCTGTTGCCGCTGATGGAGTTACTTGACCAGAATACGTGCCAACTGCATCACTAGCTCCAGCACCGTTTCCATAGTCAATAGTTACCGAACCTATCGTTTCTCCATTTTGTAATCCCGATGATGTAAAAGCTGTTGATCCTGAACCACCAGTCAACACATCTCCAAAAGGTTTATTGACATTGTTTGCAGTTATAGTAAGCGATCGTGTGGTGATGCTTGCTATAAGTGAAGGTTGTGTTACAGTATAATTGGCACTTGGCGCAGCGTAATTTCCTGTTCTAGTTAGAGTCTTGTTATTTTCAACCGTAGCATTTGGGAATGCCCAACTTACAGTTCCGCTCACGCTGAATGACTCACTATTTACCAAACCGCTATATGCAGGTGTACCGCTTACAGAAACTGTTGTTAATCCGTCATATAGTTTATCTGAAGCGGACAAGTTTGTTATTGTAAGTGTTTTTGTGGATACCGTACTCGAAACGGTTGCCACATTGACAGTAGTTGCTCCTGTGCTGCTTAAAGCAATGTTCCCTGAATACGTTCCCACTGCGGTAGATGCTGCCAAACGCACATCAATTGTTGTAGCTGCAATTGCTCCACAAGAATTTGGTGAAATGGTTAAGCTTGTGCTATAACCCGATCCGCTCGAAATTTCAAAACCACTTGGTGCAGTCAAGCTGAGATCTTGTGTGAGGTTGCTTGCCGAAACACTAAAACTCGTTGGAGAAGCAGACGCAGTGCCGTAAGTTGTGTTTACAGTAGAAAGCGTTCCGGATGAGCTGATGGTTGGTGTAGGAGAAACAGTGATTGTATAAGTTGGGAATGTAGCTGCTGCGCTAGAATTGCCAAACCATTTATTAGTACCATCAACTAAATATGAGAGCAATGTTGAAGCTGTTCCAGATACAGAAACAGTTGAGTTGGAAGTTGTAGCATTTGAAAAATAGGTGTTGGCATAAGATGAAGTTGCCAAATTCAACCAAGACGTTGCAGGTAAGAGTGTTGTAGAAGGTTGAACAGTATTTGCAGCTGCCGAAGTAGAACTCAAAGCAATGCCATAATTCAAGCCATACAATAATGTTATTCCACTTAACGAAGACCAATTTGCTGTATTTCCTGAAAAAATAAATAATTGATCACCACTACCATTAAAAGAAAAGTTGGTTGGCGCTGCAGAACTCCAACCTGTGCCAGTTATAGTCATTCCATTGGTCCAAGTAATGACAGTTCCAGCAGCGTGTCCACCGGAAGGAACTGTATATGTCAAAAACCCCTCACCTGTACGAGTTGTAGTTGTTGCAGTGAATCCATTGTCAGTAAAGTTGATGGCAACATTCGCAGCAACATCTTTTAAAAATACCAAAGAGAATTTATCTGGATTTGCAGAATTTATTGCGACCAATGCCACATCCCCAGCAGCCAAAGTCGAAGTTGGATTCATTACCGTTAAAGTCTGATTTACAGAACTCGCTGCCGAATAATTTCCACCTCCACTTTGCGACGCAGTAATGGTTGTTGTTCCAGCACCAACAATGTGAATATTTCCACCAACAATCGTTGCAACACATGGGTTGGAACTGGTATAGCTCACAGTTAAGCCTGACGAAGCTGTTGCTCCCGGTGAATAATCCGCAGTGCTCAGTGTTGCTGGTGTTAAACTAGCAAAAGTGATGGTTTGTGATGCTCCTGTAATATCCCCTGACAATCCTGTAGGTTGTGTCAAGGTGTAATTTGTTGCATCAGCCCCTCCTAAAGTAGATGTTGAAGTTACTGAAATTCCCGTTCCGACATTGGATGATGCAAACGTTCCTGTTCCTATTAAAGTAACAGCATCGCCAGATTCAACACCACTTAATGATCCGGTAAGGGTAGCATTTGTATTACCGTCATAGGTTTTGGATGTTACAGCTGGTGAAGTAACGGTAAGTGCTTTGGCTGTGATATCTCCTGTTGCAATGGTGTTAGCAAGAGAATAATTTGCTGCCAATCCTCCATTCGTACCATTTCCAAGTGTGTAAGTAATAGTTGCGGTTTTTCCTATGCCAACATTCCAATCAGCATACGTTCCAGCAGCAGATGAAACCACGACCGTTTCAGATCCAACAAATCCTGACAATGCACCAGGTGTAACAGTTCCACATGTTGTTGAACGGTTGTACACTTTTGATGCGATATTAGCAGTTGCTATTGATAATGCTTTTTGAGCTACCGTATTTCCGGATGCTGCAGTGGTGATATTCACGGACGATGCTCCCGTACTAGATAGTACGATGTTTTGACTGTTATACGTTCCGCTAACTCAGG
>JBILNH010000232.1:0-3006 GCA_044375095.1 Crocinitomicaceae bacterium | reverse complement strand
AAGTTAGCTTTTCCATATTTCCCATGCTTTTAAGGCCTGTTGTTCAAGCATGGAATGTCCATTTAACGTAACCGCTCCCATTTCTTTTGAATATAGTAAGAGTTTCGATATTGGCGGATTATAAACCAAATCAACAACCAAATGGTCCGATGTTAAAAATTGAAATGGAAAATCGATCGATTCGTTCGTATTTGGAAATGTTCCCATTGGTGTTGTGTGCACGATTAATCTGCACGATTTGACCATATGTTCATTTATATCTGAATAAGCATACTGATTAACACCGATTGGATTTCTACTGATAAAAAACACATCAATACCAATCCTATTTAACACATAAGCAATAGCTTTTGATGCTCCTCCAGTGCCAATTATCAATGCCCGTTCGTGTTGATTAGTTAAGAAAGGTTTTATGGATTGATGAAAACCAAACGCATCCGAATTATGCCCTATTCTTTTTCCCTCATGAAACTGAACTACGTTTACCGCTCCTATTTCACTTGCCTCTTGACTAAGCTCATCAAGGAAAGGTATAATTGTTTCTTTGTAAGGAATTGTCACACACAATCCAGAAAGATTAGATTTTAGTACGTCTATAACTTGATTAATTGCAGGAATTTCAATGTTTGAGAATTCAGCCTCAATGGCGTTTTTCTCAAAAAAAGATTCAAAAAATGATTTAGAAAAGGAATAACCCAACGATTTTCCTAATAGGCCATAATGCTTCATTTCGATAATTTGGCTTTCATATACGCCACAATCATAGGCACAATAGAAAGGAAGATGATCCCGAAAATCACTGTTTCAAAATTCTCTTGTACGAATGGTAAATTCCCAAAAAAGTAACCTAATAGTGTAAGGCTTACCACCCATGTTACGCCACCAATAATATTGAATTGTAAAAATCTCGCATAATTCATTTGACCAATTCCAGCAACAAATGGTGCGAACGTGCGAACTATTGGGACAAATCGTGCAATAATTATAGTCTTCGAACCGTGCTTTTCATAAAAGGCATGCGTTTTATCGATGTATTTTTGTTTTACCAATTGTTTACCACGAATTCTCCATTTCAACACCTTCAATCCAATTGTTTTTCCAAAAAAGTAATTCAGCCCATCGCCAATAATTGCTGCAACAATAAGAAGTCCCAAGACAATCCATAAATTCAAATCCGCAGTTTCACCCGCATCATTGACTACACCTGCACAAAAAGTACCCGCTGCAAATAAAAGGGAATCACCCGGTAATAGCGGCATGATCACCAGACCTGTCTCAACAAAAATGATCAAGAACAACATCAAATAAATCCACATCCCATAGTCTTGAATCAATGCGAAGAGGTGCACATCAAGGTGCAAAATAAAATCAATCAATCCTTTAATAACGTCCATATTATATTACTTCAACTGTTGGGTCAACTGTTAACTTCCAAGATTCAATTCCTCCTTCAAGAAGCCATATGTTATTTATCCCGAAATCTGCTCTCAGTAAATTGGCTACTGCTTCTGCTCGTTTACCAGATCGACACATAATTACAGTTTTTCCTTCACGAGGAATTTCAGCAATACGCTCAACAATTTCTCCCATCGGGATATGAATTGACTGGATGTTACCGCCTGCGTATTCGTATGGCTCTCTCACATCAATTATGTGAATATCCTCTCCTTTTATAATGGCTTCGTTCAGTTCAATGGCTGAAATCAACATAGTTTCAATTTTGATCAAAGGTAATTACAAGTTTGGAAATAGGCGTAATTCTCTCTAAGCATAAACCATCGCATCTTCAAACCAAGTAATGTCCGTATTTTTGTATTATGAACAAACAAACTCCAATAAGTGCATGGATTTCTGCACTTCGTTTACGTACATTACCACTTTCTGTTTCCGGAATACTTATTGGTTCCTTTGTGTCACTTTACGATGGATTTTGGAATTCTTGGATTTTTATCTTTGCTTTGACAACTACGATTAGCTATCAAATTGTCTCCAATTTGGCAAATGATTTAGGTGATACGCTCAAGGGGACCGATAACCAAGATAGAATTGGTCCTACCCGCGCTGTGCAGTCAGGTCAGATTTCTATTGCTCAAATGAACCGTGCGATTCAATTAACAGTTGCACTTTGTATTTTATCTACAGCCGGACTTTTGTATACTGCAAAAGATAATCTTACCTCTAATTCAGTCATTTTCTACTCCGTTTTGGCTCTATTTTGCGTGCTGGCAGCATTGCTGTACACTATTGGAAAAAAAGCCTATGGATATTATGGTCTAGGGGATGTGATGGTGTTTGTTTTCTTCGGCGGGGTTAGTGTCTTGGGAGTTTATCCACTTTACGGAGGACAGCTCACCTCACATTTAATTTATCCGGCAATTACCATCGGACTGCTTTCAACTGCCGTTTTAAATTTGAACAATATGCGAGATCGACAAAATGATGAGCGATCTAACAAACGCACCATGGCCGTAATACTAGGTCCAACTGTTTCGAAATTCTATCATTTTCTTTTGGTCTCCGTTGCATTAGTATGCCAAATTCTATTTCTACTGAATTACCATTCTTCGGCTTTGTATATTGCGTCTTTGCCTGCTACATTGGTTTTGTTTTTCCACGTGCAGAAAGTCATGAAAATAACCAATCCAAAGGAATTTGATGGTGAATTAAAAGTGGTTGCCTTATCTACATTTGCGCTTTCATTAGTTTCATCTATTGTTCTTGTCATACTTTCAAATTAATGGATATCACGATTGAACATTTTCCATTAAAGTTTATACGTCCTGCTGGAACAAGTCGTGGCGTAATGAACGTTAAAAACAGCTGGTTCATCACGATCTCTTATATAGGAGTTGAGGGAAAAGGTGAGATCAGCATTATCGAAGGATTATCAAAAGAATGGACATCAAAAGCGGAATTTGAAGAAACTATTTTCAGTTTTATTCATGACCTTAAAAAAATCATTTCGAAGAACAACTCACTTCCAACATGGGATGAACTTTTATACCT
>JBILNH010000231.1:0-3007 GCA_044375095.1 Crocinitomicaceae bacterium | reverse complement strand
AATTGGCAACGTATCATCGTTAACGATCTCTCCGTCGCAAACAAGTCCATCATGCCCGTCTGATGAATAAGGGTCCATAGCGACATCACTCATTAAAACGCTCTCTGGGAAACGTTCTTTTATGGCGTTAATCGCATGCAGGTAAAAGTTGTCCGATGCATAACTGTAGCTGGCGACTTTATCTTTGAGTTCTTCGTTTACCGCCGGAAAGAGGTCAAAAGTCCGCACACCTAAATTCATGCATTCTTCAATTTCAGGTAATAAAAGATCTAGTGACCAGCGGTAATTATTAGGCAGCGAAGCAATTTCCTCCTTCACTCCTTTTCCGTCTTTCAAAAACAAAGGGTATATGAGGTGCTCTGCTCCAATTTTTGTTTCTTCAACCATTGCACGAATGGCGGCTGACTTTCTATTTCTTCTCGGACGTCTGTTCATCATTTAACAAATTTACGCTTTCATTCTATGGCAACAAAAAAAGTCATCCGATGATGACTTTTATTAACAAGTAGAAAATTCAACTTACATATACATACCGCCATTTACATGAAGCGTCTGACCGGTAATATACGTCGACATATCACATGCTAGGAAAAGCGTAGCTTGAGCAATGTCATTTGGTGTACCACCTCGTTTCATCGGAATTGAGCTTCGCCACTCTTCCACAGCCTTAGGATCAATCGCTTCCGTCATCTCTGTTTCTATAAATCCTGGAGCGATTGCATTGCATCTGATATTTCTCGACCCTAATTCTAGCGCTACGGACTTTGTAAATCCGATTAACCCAGCTTTAGATGCTGCGTAATTGGCTTGACCAGCATTACCTCGTTCACCAACAACTGAAGACATATTGATAATCGATCCTGATTTCGCTTTTAACATTGGTCGAAGTACCGCTTTTGTTAAGTTAAATGCCGACTTAAGGTTGGTTGATATCACTTCGTCCCATTGCTCTTCTGTCATGCGCATCAATAACGTATCTCTGGTGATCCCCGCATTATTAACTAATACATCGACTGTTCCAAACTCCTCAACAACTTTGTCTACCAATTCTTGAGCCTGATCAAATTTAGAAGCGTCACTTTTAAATCCTTTTGCAACACCACCGGAGGAACTTAATTCTAATTCAAGTGCACGGGCTTTTTCATCAGAAGAAATATATGTAAAGGCAACTTTTGCACCGTGTCTTACACATTCTTCAGCAATCGATTTTCCAATTCCACGGGAAGCTCCAGTTATAATGACGACTTTGTTTTCTAATAGTTTCATTGTGTTATATTTTATTCAAAAATACAAACTGATGAGGGTTTAAATCGATTTTAAACAAAAACTAATCAAGGGCATCTTGTGAATTAAGGATTTTAATCTAATGTACCGTCCCCCTTATCTCGTTTAAAATTGGCCTAATTAAAAAGGAATTTTATTTTTGCACGAATTATTTTGCCTGTCATTCATGATAGAACCCAAATCAAAGAAGAAAATTTCCACTATTTTATCAGGTATAATTCTTGGCTTACCTCTTCTATCCCTTTATATTTATAATTATTCCTCTTATGAATTTTCGGTTCTTGGTTTTGAATTAAAGAAAATTGAACTTGGTCAAGAATTCGATGAGGACACCACTATTGCTATTCCGACGAATACGCAAAAAACAACCATTATCAATCCCGAAAAAGTTTCCAACGATTCAACTGTTTTAAAGTTGGAAAGAAAAGATTCAACAGTCGCTAAGCCAAGAAAAAGCGACTCCGTTGAATTTACGCTACCCGAACTGTCAAATTTACCAGCAAAATTAGATTCTAGTCAACAGCGTATAATGTTAATTGGTGATTCTGAGGCTGGTGGTATTTTTCACGCGCTTAATGACTACTGCGCAGAGAATAATCACAGATTAGACATTGTCTTCACATGGTATTCTGCAAGCATCTTCAATTTTGGATATTCAAACCGAGTTGATCAACTTATAGAAAAGTACAAGCCTACTTTTATAATTATTGTACTCGGGCTTAATGAGTTGTATGCGCGTGATATAGATAGACGAAAAAAAGCTGCAGTTAAATTCCATGAGAAACTGAGCAACATTCCATACTTGTGGGTAGGCCCGGCGAATTACACCGCGGATAAAGGGATTAATGCTGTGTTTTCGAGTACAGCACAGCCAGGCAGATTCTTCTTGTCTAAGGATTTAGTATTGCCCCGTTCAAGTGATCAACGACATCCCAATGGAAAGGGGTATAGAATTTGGATGAATCAGATTGCCAATTATATGCAATCTTCTAGTCTTTATTCATTCAATTTTAAACACCCGACAAAAACAGGTTATCGATTCAGAGGGAAAATAATTTCAGCTAACGCTGCAAAAGACAGAGGTTATTAATCATGGATAGACTAATTGAGGATATAAAAGCCTTAGGTGCTTATTCGTTACAAAAACCATGGTTTTTTACCGAGTATAGTTTTTTACTTCTACTCGCCGTGTTTCTTATTGGCTATTCCTTTTTTCCGCGAGTAAGCAAACTTAAAAACACCTACCTCATTCTATTCAGCTTATTTTTTTATTATAAGTCGAGCGGTCCTTTTTTAGTGTTATTTGTAGGTGTAATTGGCTGTGATTTTTACTTGGCAAGGTGGATGGACAAGCTGAATGGAAACAAGAAAAAACTATTCCTATTCTTTACAATTATTTACAGCCTATCATTCCTGCTCTATTTTAAGTATTCCAATTTTATATTGACAAATTTAAACGGCTTATTTGGAACAGATTTTAGTCCAAAATCACTTTTCCTTCCTATTGGAATTTCTTTTTACACCTTTCAATCGCTTAGTTATTTAATAGATGTTTACCGGAAAGAAATCGCGCCATCCAAAAATCTAATAGATTATGCCTTTTACATGACCTTTTTTCCTCATTTGGTTGCGGGTCCAATTGTAAGAGCAAAAGATTTTCTGCCACAAATTAAACATCCCATTGCTATGAATTATGATCTTCTAAAAGAAGGTCTTTTAAGGT
>JBILNH010000246.1:0-2658 GCA_044375095.1 Crocinitomicaceae bacterium | reverse complement strand
AGCCATTCCTTTACCGTAGTTTTTCCGGCAGAACCGGTAATCGCAACTACAGGATACGAAAATCGAGACCGATGAAAACGCGCCAAAAATTGCAGCGCTTGCATCGTATCCTTTACGACTACAAACCTGGCCTCAGGATAATGTTCGATGGGTAAAAGTTCGTCGATAACAAACAAGCGGCACCCTTTAGCATAAGCCTCAGATACAAACGCATGTCCATTGCGAAAAGGTCCGTGCAAGGCAAAGAAAACCAATGATTGGGTTGGAATGATCGACCGAGTATCAGTGTAAACAGCCTGCACATACCCTGAATGGTCAGAAGAAGCTGTCCTACCGTTTACAATTTGGCAAAAATCAGAAAATGCGATGTTCAGTTTCAATGTGCTATTTTATTGTAGCACGCACGACAAAGCGGTTTGTATTTTTCGGTAGCTCCTACAAGTACTTGTTCCGTTTCATTCGCCGTACGGTGCGAAAACTGAGCTAAATTACCACAAGAAACGCAAATGGCGTGAACTTTCGTTACATATTCTGCAATGCACAAGAGTTGCGGCATTGGACCGAATGGAACACCTTTGTAATCCATGTCTAAACCAGCTAGAATAACGCGGACACCTTTTTTTGCCAGTGTATTTGCCACATCCACAATTCCTTCATCGAAAAATTGAGCTTCATCAATCGCTACCACCTTCTCTTTTGCCCAAGTGGTAAGGATCTCATCCGAATGCCGAACGGGAATAGCTTTTAACGACGTTCCTTGGTGACTGACTACATCTTCCTCATGGTAGCGGTCATCAATAACCGGTTTAAAAAGCAAAAGGGGTTGATTGGCAAATTGAGCGCGGCGTAATCTTCGGATCAATTCTTCCGTTTTTCCTGAGAACATCGAACCACAAACGACTTCTATCCATCCATTTTGTCGGGTCTCATTAGGGAATTGCTCTAAAAACATGATTTGTTCAACTTTTGGTTATTAACAACGATCGGAAAATAAGTTTCTCTGTATAGTTTAACAACAGTGCAATCGACAGATAACTTTGCAACTAAATTGGTGAATTCCATGCGATCGTTCAAGCATACGTTAGCAACTTCAGCCAATTGTTGAAAAATCGAAAACACGAAACAATAGGAAAATGAATATTAGCTCATTATTGACTGAACTTACAAGTTATCAGAAACGACTAGAGGAAGGGAATTTACAACTGGAAGAATTGAATGAGCTCGTTCAACTTTCACAGGAATTATTAGAGCGCTATACGATTTTACGCTACAAAGCGTACGAAGGAAATGAAATTAGTGAAGAGCAGGGGAAGAATGAGAGCGAGGCTGTGACTGAGAGTGAGAGTCAGAATGTGAGTGAGGAGAATGGAACATGGAACATGGAGAATCAGAGCGAGAGTGAGGAACATGGAGCATGGAACATGGAGAAACAGAGTGAGAATGAGAATGAGAGTGAGAGCGAGAGCGAAGAGCAGAGAGCGGAGAATGAGGAGCCAGTTGCGTTTGACTTTAGTTTGTTTGACGATACGGCTGAAGAGGTTCAGGATACCATACTTGAAGAAAATGCTGTTGAGCATGTTTCAATAAGCGCTGTAACTGAGGAAGATGAAGGAATTGTCGAGCAAAAGATCACGATGGAACAAGTCATTCAGACGCCAACTGCTGACGAGAACAAGGCCTTTATCAAGCATTTTTCGAATATTGAACCCGGATTTTTCAATCAAATTGGCATGTCCCGACTAGATTCGCTGATTGGTTCATTTGGATTAAACGAGCGCCTGCAATACATCAACGAATTATTTAATGGTTCTAGCGAAGCCTTTTCTGATGCGGTTAAGCGATTAGACAACTTGGGCTCATACCAAGACGCACTTATTGAAGCGTCTAAATTTGCACACGAATACAATTGGGATTTAGAAAGCGAAACGGTAGAAGAACTGGTGATAAAATTGAAGCGCAGACATGGGTAGAATTTTCCTTGTCCTTTTTTGTTTTACTTTTTTTCTTACACAAGCACAAACGCCCCAAGAACGAGCGTTCGCTAAACAGCTGTGTTCTCCAGAATTTCATGGTAGAGGCTATGTTAACAAAGGCGATTCACTTGCTTCCGAGCACATTGCCAAGGCATTCGAACACGCAGGCGTGCGCCCCATTAAAAAATCCTATTTTCAATCGTTTACTCATCAAGTAAATACGTTTCCCAATAATTGTCTTTTTGCCGACAATGCGCGTACGTTAACTCCCGGAATTCATTACCTCGTTGATCCGTCAAGTGGTGGTGCAAAAATGACATTACGTCCTTCTGAATTGCCAATGGATATACTATTGGATCCTAAAAAAATTCAGCAAGAAGTCATTCGACTACTAAGCTCGAAGAAGTACAACTCCCTCGTTATAAACACGAAAGGCTTGGGTAACGATACATTAAAACAACTCAACGAATTAGCAAGCTACCTGGCAGAGGTGCTTCCTGTAATAACGATTACGGATAAAAAGTTAACGTGGTCAGTTTCGGGTCGGCAACTAAAATACCCACTCATTCAACTGCACGATTCAGTCTATAAAAATACAAGTGAATTTTCTGTTGATATTGAAGCCAGACTGATTCCAAATTATACCTCACGAAACGTCATCGGTTGGATTAAAGCCAAAAAGAAA
>JBILNH010000099.1:0-9298 GCA_044375095.1 Crocinitomicaceae bacterium | reverse complement strand
CCGCACATTACGATCATTTAGGTCGAATGGGAAGCGAAACGTATTTTCCAGGAGCAAATGACAATGCAAGCGGTACTACAATGCTGATCAGTTTAGCCAATTACTTTAAAGAAAACAGGCCAGACGTGAATGTTGCTTTTATCGCGTTTGCTGGTGAAGAAGCAGGGTTATTGGGCTCTAAGTATTTTGTTGATCACCCATCGATTCCATTAAATGACATCCAATTTGTACTGAATCTTGACATCATGGGTAGCGGTGAAGAGGGAATAACTGTGGTTAATGCCACGTTGCATCCTGAAGCGTTTACTACTTTAACTAATATAAACACCGTTGGAAATTACTTAAAGTCAATCAAGTCACGCGGTCCGGCTGCCAATTCCGACCATTATTGGTTTACACAGAAAAAGATTCCTGCGTTTTTCATTTATACAATGGGGACAAACAAGCATTACCACGATGTATTTGACACCTATGATGAATTGACGTTTTCGACGTTTAATTCACTTAAGGCAATGCTAATTGACTTCAGCAAAGCGTATTTGTTTAAGCTTTGAGTACTTTTGTAACCTCTGCTGCGCAATTGCGTAAGAGCCTCGAACGAAAACGATAACCATTCACATGTCTATTAAGTCGCTTTACCAGAAAAAGTGGATTAGAATTCCCTACCTCATCATTCTTTATGCCTTTGCCGCTTACGGCGCTTTTCTTGTCCTAACCTATGTGGCCATGAAATTCCGCTGGACAAACGAAGCCGGGAGTGTTGATGCCAACAACCGCTATTTTCAGGCGATGCACGATAAATACAACAAAGATTTCAAAGTTGATAGTGTTTCAATGCGCAAAAACAGGTATGAAGTATTGAACCGTATTTTGTTACTGAACGAGTATTTCCCAAAGAATGCAGAGTATATTCTTACCGCTTACAAGCAGACCAATGATGAACGCATTGCGCTGAAAATGTTGGATGCCGTTGATTTACAATTGAAATCGAATACAGAATACCAAGAAGAGAAAGGAAAGTTAAAAGAGCGAACTCAAGCCAACCAACAAAAGGTTTCAGGGTTAACTGCATTTGAATGGATGAACATTGAGGAATGGCAACATTTTAAGGTGGCGATTTCAAAAGATAAAAAATGGATTGATTCAGCTGCCAAAGTTACTGGTGTAGAAGCACGTTACATTGTTTCCTGTTTGGTTGGCGAACAAGTGCGCTTGTTTAATTCAAGACGCGAACGTTTCAAGCACCTTGTAGCACCACTCAAAACGCTTGCATTGGAAGCCAATCAGTCATACGGGGTTACAGGAATTAAAGACCACACCGCCAGAGCCATTGAATCCTATCTAAAAGATACAAAGAGTCAATATTATTGTGGCAAAAAGTATGAACACTTATTGGATTTCGATTCCACGCAAGTATTTGCAGTCAATTCGTACAACGACACATTGAACCTTCGACTTCGGCGACTGGTACAATTTGACAACCATTATTATTCGTACTTATATACAGCGTTGTTCATAAGGCAAATTAACATGCAATGGGAACGTGCAGGATTCCCAATAGCGGATCGTCCTGAAATTTTCGCCTCTTTATTTAATCTCGGATACAATAAATCCAAACCAAAAAAATACCCAAGTGTTGGTGGATCTGAGTTCAACATTCGAGATAAGAGACATACGTTTGGCGCTGTTGCATTTGATTTTTACTACTCGGGTGAATTGTGTGATATGTTTCCTTTTCAAGCGGTACATTTTGCCCCATAAAAAGGAATTAGGGTAGGTACACCCACACTGCTCAAATCAATTTTAATCACTAAATTGGTTCACTAAATTGTTAACCATGCGCGTGTTATTGGTGCTCCTTTTTACCGGAGTAGTTTATGGAATCTTTGCCCAGCCATACGGAGGTACTGAAAAAGTAAAAATAAAAGACTTTACGCCAAAGGCCGCTCAGTGTACACCTCCAACGACAACGACGTTCATGCAATTGAACAACGTGCGAGCAATGGTACATACCGCTGGTAACTTGTGGCAAATTCCTGGTCAAAACTTCTCTCAATACGAGATTCCGAAGAATTCAGGTATTATGGCACTTTTTACCGCTGCGCTTTGGTTGGGAGGAACAGACGTCAACAATCAGTTAAAGTTAGCGGCTTTGCGTTACCGAAATGGTCAAGATTATTGGACAGGACCACTTTCAAAAGTTTTTGCTGAAACGAACTACGAGAATTGTGCGAAATACGACCGCCATTTCATTACAACTCAGGATCAAGTCCGAGAATTTACCGCTTGGTATCAGGCAGGAATTGATGATGCTGCAAACGGTACTTCAACTCAAGCTGAATTATTTCCTGATTATACCGTTCCTCAAATAATTAAAGAGTGGCCGGCTCATGGTGATGTCTCTCAAGGACAGGATTATTACCTCGCCCCATTTTTCGATTACAACGAGGATGGTTCGTACGATTGGCGTGATGGAGATTACCCTTTTCACGACATTTACAGAAAAAGAGACTGTACAAACGATCGGAAAGTATTACTCTACGGTGACATGAATTTCTGGTGGGTCATGAACGATAAAGGAAATATCCATACGGAGACCGGTGCTGATCCAATCGGTATGGAAATTCGCGCACAAGCTTTTGCCTTTGCCTCAAATGATGAGATCAATAACATGACGTTTTACAACTATGAGCTCATCAATCGTGGAACACAGACTTTATTCAATACGTATTTTGGCTTTTTCACCGACGGTGCACTTGGCGATCCTTACGACGATTATGTTGGTTGTGATGTGAACCGCGGGTTGGGTTATTACTACAACGGTGACAACGTAGATAGCGAAAACGCTGGATTCAAAGGTTACGGAACCACTCCCCCGGCCGTTGGTGTTGATTTCTTCGAAGGTCCATACCAAGACAACGATGGAATCGATAATGCCTTCGGAATTGGGACGGACGAAGCGCTCAACGGTATAGGTTACGGTGATGGAATCGTCGACAATGAACGCTTCGGTATGCGCCGATTTTTATATTACTCCAACGTAACGAATGGAGCAAATCCCAATCAAACGGATCCAATAACGGCTTCAGATTATTACAACTATTTGCGCGGGTATTGGAAAGACGGTTCTCCATTCTATTACGGCGGAAGTGGACACATTTCTGACAGTGAAGCAGACCCTTCTATTCAATGCGACTTTATGTTCCCGGGCGATACAGATCCTTTAGGATGGGGAACGAGTGGGATTCCGCAAGCTCCATGGACAGAGCAGTCGTCGAACAATCCACCAAATGACAGGCGATTTGTCGAATCAGCCGGACCTTTTGTCCTTAAACCTGGTGCTGTCAACAACATTACAGTTGGGGTAGTTTGGGCGCGTGCGAATAGCGGTGACCCTTTTGCATCAGTAGAAGTCTTGCGACGAGCAGACGACAAGGCACAAGCACTTTTCGAAAATTGTTTTAAAGTACTTGAAGGTCCGCATGCCCCAGATTTAGCCATTCAAGAATTGAACAACGAATTGATCCTTACCATATCAAATCCAGTAAGTTCAAACAACTACAACGAGGAATACGAGGAGTTTGATCCGTTCATCGTAACCACCGAACCAAATGCAGATAAATCATACCGTTTTCAGGGGTATCAGATCTATCAACTCAAAACTAAAGATGTCTCGTTGTCCGATTTGAACAATCCGGCGAAAGCACGTTTGGTTGGACAGTGCGATATCAAAGATGACGTTTCCAGAATCATCAATTTTGAATTTGATGAAAACCTTCAAGCCAGTATTCCAGTTGAACGTGTGGACGGAGAAAACACTGGTGTTCGCCATAGTTTCAGTGTGAAATCCGATTTATTTGCCCAAGGGAATACGCAACTCGTCAATTTCAAGCGCTACTATTACATGGCGGTCGCTTATGCACACAACGATTACAAAACGTACAATCCGGAAGATCCGGCGACTTTGGATGGACAAAAACGCCGGTACCTGAGCAGTCGCAAAGCAGCAACAAGTGAAGTTAAAACAATTGAAGGCATTCCGCACAATCCACTTCCTGAAGCAGGGGGAACGTTGCATTACCTGGAATATGGTGAAAGTCCTGAAATTACAAGATTAGACGGGACTGGAAATGGGAATTTACCCCTGACACTCACTGCTTCTTCTGAGGCGTCCATTCTAAATTCCGGTTTTCTAGAACAACCAACCTACGCTAAAAATGGCGGTCCTATACGTGTGAAAGTGGTCGATCCACTTAATGTGGCCAATGGTTATTTTACCTGTAAATTCAGGGATTACACTCCTAGTGGAACAAACGCCGCAGATACAGCTTCATGGGTTATTTACCGCTATGCTACCAAAGACGGAACCCTTCTCGATTCTGTGTTATCCGAGCAAACCGTAAAAAAAGACAATGAACAGATCATTCCACAATGGGGAGTATCGGTGCAAATAAAACAGGAAAATTATTACGGCCCAGCAGGAAATGCTTCTGTGAAGGTTACAGATATGATCAGCAGCTCTATTGAATTTTCAGACTCTTCCAGTCAATGGCTGACCTTTGTTCCCGATAACGATGCCTATTTCCCGACCAACTGGATTCGCTCGGGAACCTATTCGCCAGAAACTGATCCGGGAGCAACAGGTTATGAATGCCTTCCAGACGGACCGGCGTATTTAAATCCGTGCAATTACAAAGACGAAACAGGTGTTGATGACGACAAGCGTTTTGCTAAACTACTAGGTGGAGGAATCGCTCCGCACCGATTGGTCGGTTATCAGGGTGACTTCATGCCGCTCGCGTATTACAACATGGCAAGTCCGGGATCGTCAAAATCAAATGCAGGAATTTCATTCTTACCAAGTGTGGATATCGTTCTGACTTCCGACCGCTCGAAATGGACACGCTGTCCGGTGATTGAATTGGGTCGTGATCAAAATTTAAATGTCGGTAATGCGGCCCCTGGTGCTATGCGCAAAAGCCCAAGTGTGAACAAGTTCGGGCAATCGGATGGAAGTGGTACGACAGGAATGGGCTGGTTTCCGGGGTATGCAATTGATTTGGAAACTGGCGCGCGCTTGTACATGGCGTTTGGAGAGAATTCCTTCCTTGGTGCCGAAAATGGGGCAGATATGATCTGGAATCCAACTGATCGCTTAACCTCTTCACTTGGAGTTCCAATAATGGGCGGCATGCATGCCATATATGTCTATAGTTACCAGCAAAAAACAATCAACAATTTTAGTTCTGGATATGATTTTCCGGCATACGTTCCAAATGATGCGAATGATTTGTCGTCTCATCATCTGTATCAAAAAATGCTCAGCGTTGAAGCCAATAACGCCACTGCAAAACGAGAAGTTTATGGAAGTTTGAGTTGGATTGCTTATCCCCTGCTGCGCGCAGATGAAACACTCTTATCGAATGATGTACGGATCAAATTACGCATAAATAAGGAATACAAAAACTTTGTGGCGAGTAACGAAAATGAAGGCCGACCAATGTATGGTTGGGACATGACGTCAGTTAAAACGGTTACGAATAGTCGGGATGCCTTGGCAGACGCACTCAAGTTGATCAATGTCGTGCCGAATCCATACAACGCCTTTTCCGAATACGAGACAAGTAAACTGGACAATCGGGTGAAAATCACCAACCTTCCTGAACAATGCCTCATTCGCATTTTTACTACACAAGGTAAATTGGTGAAATCAATTCGAAAAGATAATCCGTTCACTTTTCAGGATTGGACGTTGACAAATCACGCCAACGTACCGGTTTCGTCAGGTGTTTACCTCATACATGTGGAAGTTCCTGGAGTTGGCGAAAAGGTGTTGAAGTTGTTCGTTGCCATGCGACAAGTCGATTTACAAAATTTGTAACTAACGGGGAATCGAGATTCGGAAAGTAGTCTTCACGTTAGGTTCAGATTGTAAAACAAACACTCGACCCTTGTGGTACTCCGAAATGATGCGTTTCACTAAAGATAAACCTAGTCCCCAACCTCGTTTTTTGGTTGAAAATCCTGGTTGAAAAATCGTCTTCCATTGTTTGGGTAGAATCCCTTTTCCATTGTCAGAAATGTCTAAGTGAATCCACGTTGGTTCAACCTGATAGGAAACAGTAATATTTCCTGCCCCTTCCATCGCATCAACGGCATTTTTTACGATGTTTTCAATCACCCATTCCATCAATGGCGCATTGTGTTTTACGCTGAGTTCCGTATGTTTTTGATGTTCCAGTTGAACTTTAGCTGAAATGCGTGGACGGAGATAGGTCATGACGTGATCAACCGTTTCGACCAGATTGCTTACCTCAAGTTTGGCACCTGAACCAATTTTAGAAAACCGATCAGTAATGGTTACCAAGCGATCGACATCCTTGTGCATTTCTTCTGTCACCATCTGATCAATCTCTTGAGATTCTAAGTATTGAATCCAAGCCATTAACGAAGAAAGTGGCGTACCCAATTGATGCGCTGTTTCCTTGGCCATTCCTGCCCATACCTGATTTTGTTCGGCCTTTCTGAAGGTGCTGAAAATCAAGTAACCAATGAACACAAATAGCCCAATGATGAAAAAGACGATATATGGAAAGTACTGGAGCTGTTTCAATTCGGGACTATTATCGAAATACAACATGTACTGCTGACCGTTTTTGAAATCGATATCCAATGGCGCATTTTGTTGTTTTAATTCGGTGGTCAAGCCCTTAATTCCGGTTTCTTTCAAACGAAGTGAATCGATGTTTGTACCGATTACTGAATCATTCTTAGTGTCGATTAACAGCACCGGTACAAGGTCTTCGTTGTTGATCAATTCGGCATTGAACGATTGAATAAGCGAGTCCCGTTCTTTTTCAAGGCGGATAATTTCCTTTGAATCGGTGTAGGCATAGGTCATGACAAATCCCTGAAAAACTTCAACGTCGAAAAACGTACCTTTTGCTTTCCACTGTTCCGCCAAGCGCACTAGGGAATCATCCAGGAATTGTTGGATTTCTTTTTTCGTTGCCTTCGGATGTAAAGAACGTAGGTCAGTGGTATCAATTTCCAGGTTTCTGTAGCCTGAAATCGCTTTGGTATCATCGAGAAGGATAACGGGAATGTCACGGTTATCGTCAATGATTTTCATCGGAAACGAGTAATCCGGAATTTGATCGAGCGGTGTGTCTTTAGAGATTTCTTTTGTCGCATCCGCCCAAAGGGACATTTCTTTGCGTTCTTTATCCCGCAGTTGGCGAAACGTCCGATCCGTAAGTTGAACGAGTTCAACTTTTTTCTGAATCGCATCCGCCCATTGCTTTACCCGTTCACGTTCGTGGCTGCGCACTTTAGTCACGATGGAATTGGAAACAAATAAGGAAACACCTACCATGATGAGTGCAAGGACCAACAGGGCGATTTTCCATTTTTGTTTGTTCGAGTATAAATTCATCCGCAAACGAAGTTAACGAGATTTCTTTAGGAATCGTATGTCGACCGATACTCAATGAAATGACTTACCTTTACGGCCAATAAAAACAGCGTGCTATGTACCGACTATTTAGTCAGCCTATTGTTCTTTTTGCAGTGTTAGTTGTACTGATTTCCTTACCATTACTGGTATTTCCGATCAATCTGTTTCCAGGAGAAATTGTGCTAGACACAGGAGTAGGACAATCGACAATTGCGGCTCCTTTGAGTCTAGCTTATTTTTTAGGTTTGGGATACGCACAAGAGGACATGGTTGGTGTAGTTGATTTCTACTTGCTGCCACAAGGTGTTGCGCTGGCATTAATACTCACCATTGGAGTCCCAGCTGTATTTGCTTACCGTGTTCATTTAAGGGGAAAGGGTAAGAAGTAGTCATTCGTGCGTACATTTTGTTCTTTTTTCAACCAATTAATTGTTTTATTTTCTTTCTTTTTGTAAGTTTGTGTTATTCAACGAACTGATTTACCTATGTATTCCTATCCCACACAACAAGAAATTGGTGAACGCATTGCCCAATTGCGCAGGCTAAAAGGTTTTTCTCAAGACGAATTAGCGAAAAGCATCCAACTTTCGCGGCCATCGCTAACCCAAATTGAGCTTGGCAATAGATCGGTTGATATACGCGAACTTTACCGCATGTCGCATGTACTTGGATTTTCACTTGACGAATTTATGGCGGAAAACTTCTCCGTAGTTGAAGAACCACTTCAATATGGTAAAGTCTCCGAAGAGAAGTCCCCAAAAGAACGCATGTCTATTCCCGTTCTGAATCGTGAAAAATTCAAAAACATCATCCTGTATCTATTGGAATGTTGTGCGGGTAAACCCAACGTTGGCGAAACGGTTCTATATAAATTGCTTTATTTTTCCGACTTCAATTACTATGAATTGTATGAAGAACAACTGAGCGGTGCGTGTTACAAGAAGTTACCTTTTGGTCCGGTTCCACAAAAGATAGATACGATCATTCAACAGCTTATCGATGAAGAAAAAGTACAACGCATTAAAACATCGTTCCATGGCTTTTCACAAACGCGTTACCTTCCGCTAGCAAAAGCTGATTTGACGCAGTTGTTAGCTAGCGAAAAGGCCGTGATTGATCAAGTTATCGATCAGATGAGTGATTGGAGCGCTGCAACGATTAGTTCTTACTCGCATCTTGATATTCCGTGGAAAGTGACAAAAGACGGAGAGGAAATCAATTACGAAACTGTATTTTACCGAGAGGCACCTTTTACAGTTCGGCAATATCCGGATGAAACAGTAGACAATTGAAATTCACTGAACTTTCCGAGTTCACGAAGGATGTAAAAGTATTGTCGAAAAGGTTTCGTTCCCTCCCAAAAGACATTGAGGTCGTGCAGCAAATTCTGTTGTTTTTCCCAACTGAAAGGCCACCTTTTAGCTACCGATTGAACGGTTTGAAAACGACAACTTGTATTGTAAAAGTGAAGAAAATGGCGTGTCAGTCGATCAAGGGAAAAGGAGTGCAATCTGGATTGCGGCTGATATACGCTTATTTTCCGGAAGAGGAATGCATCACATTTGTTGAAGTGTACCATAAGACCGACAAATTATCCGAGAATCGGATGCGCATTCAAGAGAATTTTCAGTAGAGGTCACAAAAGGAATATTTTTCTTTCATTTAAGTGACACAAAAAAAACCTACCCATTCAACAACGCGCGCATACTGACTTTGTCGTCAATCATGCGGTGAAGTTGGTCGATGTGCACGCGAATTTGTTCCATAGTGTCGCGGTCACGGATGGTAACCGTATTGTCTTCTAACGTTTGGTGATCAACTGTAACGGAATAAGGTGTTCCA
>JBILNH010000060.1:0-12027 GCA_044375095.1 Crocinitomicaceae bacterium | reverse complement strand
AGGGTTTTTATTAAAAAATGCGAAATAAGCCCTGTGGAAAACAATTGGTTGAAGGAAATTTCGAACTTTTTTTTCGCTTTGTTTTTTGGATTTCACAAATGTTCGTAAATTTGCACTCGCCTTTCTCAAAAAAGGTAAGTTACTGACCCATGGTGTAACCCTCCTGCACTCCGTTTCGGCGGACAGGCTGGCAACACTGAAAGTAAGAAAATGACCCATGGTGTAACTGGCAACACGTCTGATTTTGGTTCAGAAGAGTCTAGGTTCGAGCCCTAGTGGGTCAACAACAAAAGGAGTACGAAAGTGCTCCTTTTTTTATTTGACTCGCACTGAGCCCACCTAAGTGAATGCCGTCGAAGAAAGCCCTAGTAGGAGGAATAGATTGAGTGTGAGAGCGAAAATGAGGATCAGGATGAAAATGAATGTGAGAAGAAATAAAAATAATTCGTCTACTGAAAATTAAATTTAACCTATTTGATCAATCCACTCATCAAATTTGATTTTCAGATCGGGTTGAGTGATCCCTTTTTCTTTATCAAAGTTTTCGTTGAAATGCGGAAGTGAAAAAGTACCTAGAATTTCTGCGCCGTGACGCGGAAACCTTTCCTCAGCAGCTTCCAACACCCCTAAACCACCTCTAGGGCCGGGAGCTGTTGCAGTTAAAATCAACTTCTTTCCTTCGAAGCATTGTGGTCGCAGGCGCGTCAACCAATCGAATAAGTTTTTAAATGCGGCAGTGTAAGAACCGTTGTGTTCAGCAAGAGAAATCACAATTAATTCCGCATCCTGAATCAACTTATCGAATTCATTTACTTTCGATGGTATGCCGAATTCCTTTTCGTAATGAGGTGTGTAAAGTGGGATATCAAATTCTTCCAAGCGGACAACTATTAATTGATCCGTTGGAATATGTGATGCAACAAATACAGCGAATTGAGAATTTATGGACTCTCTGCTGTAACTCGCTCCGAATGCTAAAATATTTCTAGCCTTCATACTTACAGCGACATCGGCACATCCATCAACAACACCTCTGCATCAGCAGTGAGCGCTTCCAATTCAATTCCTGAAACATCCCAAATGCCCAATCCATCTCTTGCGTCCAATTCTTGTCCGGAGATGTTCCACTTACCACTTAAAATAAATGCATAAACTCCGTTTCCGGATCGTTTGATGGCATATTCAGCTTTTGTTCCTTTGTCGAATTTCCCCAAATGGAACCACGCATCTTGATGGATCCAAACACCATCATCTTCCTTGTTTGGCGAAAGGATTTGTTGCAGTTTATTGCGGCGATCGGCGAGATTCAGCGTTATCTGGTCGTATCTCGGTTCTACATTTTTCTTATTCGGGAAAACCCAAATCTGAAGAAATTTAACCAAGCGATCTTTATTCGCATTGTATTCACTGTGCGTGATTCCGGTTCCGGCACTCATCACTTGAATATCACCATGCTTAATTGTAGCGACATTCCCCATACTATCGCGGTGCTGTAAATCACCATCCAATGGTATAGAAATAATTTCCATATTGTCATGCGGATGCGTACCAAAACCCATTCCTTCCGAAACGCGGTCGTCGTTTAACACGCGCAACACACCAAAATGCATGCGCTCCGGATTGTAATAGTTCGCAAAGCTGAATGTATGATGTGAATCCAACCATCCATGATTGGCGTGACCTCTTGTAGCGGATTTGTGAATGACTGCGTTTTCCATAACTTTTGAAGATGTATTGGGAATGTGGTTGTGACCTATTATTTCTAGTTCTTTCAACTCATCAATTTCATTTTTCACGACACTCGCGATTGCACCTGTTGTTGCAAAAACTGCCGTTCCTAAAAATCCTTTTTTAATAAATTCTTTTCGATCCATGGCTGAAAGTAATGAAAACAAAAATAAATATTGCGGTTGATTTTCGTATTAACCTGTGTTAAGAGAATGATGAATAAAAGGGGTTAACTTTGTCCAATGAAAAAAGATTCGAGTAAAATACCTTTTACCACCTACCAACGCATCGTAATCTTTCTTCTGGCTCTAACGCAATTTAGTGTGGTATTGGATTTTATGGTCATGTCGCCATTAGGAGATCTGCTTATTAAAACGCTTTTACTGCTAGAAGCTCAGGATTACTAAAAGCTAGTTTTGCAGATAAGTTCTACCGGAGAAAGTACTATTTTTTTTCTTATCAGATCTATCTGAGGGAATGTACCAATTTGTCATTACGCTAAATGATCGTGTTTCAAGAATCCCACTCATGAAATTGAATTAAGATTCAAGTCATCTTCTTTAAAAAAGGCCTGGGAACAAACTTTTTCCTGGGCTTTTTTGTTACATTAAGGTATGCAAGCAGAAACCATTGTAAAAGTTGAACACCTCAGTAAACGTTTCGGACAATTTGAAGCGGTAAAGGATGTCAGTTTTTCCGTTCATCGCGGCGATGTTGTAGGGTTTTTAGGCCCGAACGGAGCCGGTAAAAGCACCACCATTCGTTGTTTGTTGTCATTGATTACTCCAGATAGTGGAAAGATCGAACTCTTTGGCAGCACGTATCAGCAAAATAGAAAGGGCATTTTAGCTCGAATTGGAAGCATTATTGAAAAACCCGATTTCTATAAATACCTCACAGCAGAAAGGAATTTGGAGATTTTTGCACGGATTTCCGGAAAAGACGTATCGAGAAAAGAGATACAGGAAATGCTCGAGTTTGTCGGCTTAGGCGATCGCGGAAAACACAAGGTTGGTGGATTTTCCCATGGAATGAAACAGCGCCTCGGAATAGCTCAAACACTGCTTCACCAGCCGGATTTGATTGTGCTCGATGAACCAACAACGGGACTTGATCCTCAAGGGATTATCGAAATACGCAACCTCATTCTTCGACTGAAAAACGAGCAGCACAAAACGATTTTACTCTCGTCGCACCAGCTTTCTGAAATTGAGTTAATTGCCAATAAGATGGTTATTATCAACAAAGGTCTTTCATTGGTTGAAGGCAATGTGGCTGAGTTACTCAATAGCACAGAAATGGTGGTTCGCATCGAAATGACATCAACAGAAGGAGCTCGTGAATTGATTGCAGCTCATTTTGCTGATTCAGAGGTGAAACTAATTTCATCAACGGAATTGGAGTTGGTTACCAATCAAACCGATGTCGCGAAAATCAATAAATGCTTAGTAGATAACGGATTTGAAATCGAAGCACTTGAACCCAAACGCAAGCTCGAAGATTTCTTCATCAAAACAATTCAGTCCTGATATGTTGTGGAAAAATACATATAACGAATTCATCAAGATTTTGGCTAAACCCAGAAGTTATATTGGTGTCGGCGCATTAACATTACTTATTGGAATCATCATTTTTGCGATGAAAGCTGATGGCGAATCGATTGTTTCCTTCGTTACAGCTTCATTCGAACAAACGCTTTCCTTCAACGGGCACATTGTAAATGGTAACCTAATTGCTTTTATCATCTTGCAAATGCTAATTGTGCACATACCCTTGCTTGTCGCATTAATTACGGGTGACCTTATTTCAGGTGAAGCGGCAATGGGAACGATACGCATGTTGGCTACCAAACCCATCTCAAGAACTCAAATTGTCTTATCGAAATTCATCGCTGGTGCGGTTTACACCTTGTTCTTAACTATATGGCTAGGATTTTTAGCCTTGATTGTATCGCGTTTCATATTCGGCACGGGTGATTTGATTGTATTGAACAGTGATGGGTTGGTTATTCTTCAAGATGCCGATATTTTATGGCGTTTCGGTCTTGGTTTCATTGTCGCATTTCTCGCACTTTTAACCGTTTCAACTCTATCTATTTGTCTCTCTGCATTCGCTGAGAATTCGATTGGTCCTATTGTCTCTACGATGGCAATCATTATTCTCTTTACGATCATTGGCACGCTTGACGTCACTGTATTTGATTCCATCAAACCCTATTTGTTTACCACACATATGGCCTCATGGCGCAGTTTCTTTGAAGATCCTGTTCCATTTGATGACATCAAACAATCCATAATTGTACTGGTTGTTCACAATGTGGTATTGGTTGCCATCGCTATTTTTAAATTCTCCAAAAAAGACATTACCTCCTGATGAAAACACTTTTAAGTCTTCTTTTCCTCTCTTTTTCTTTGTATAGTACTGCGCAAGATGCCAACGTATTATTGAACAAAGTTACTTCCAAGCTAAACTCAGTTGAGGATTACACTGTCCAGGCGAACATTAAGGCAGATATTCCGATGATCAAGATTTTACCCTCTCAAGCAAAGATTTATTTCAAGCAAAAAGACAAATTCAAGGTGGAATCGAAAGGGATTTCAATACTTCCCAAACAAGGATTTTCTGAAATGAGTTCGTTCTTAAACAATAAAAAAGGATACGTGGCTGTAGCTGGTGAGCAAGCAACAATTGATGGGGTAAAAACGCAACTTGTCACCGTTATTCCAAACGATGAAGCCGGCGATATGATCTTGGCTAAATTATGGATCGACACTAAAAGATCGGTAATTATGAAATCTCAAATGACTACGAAAGGCAATGGTACAGTTACCTCCACATACAGTTATGCTACCGAGGTTTCCTTTGGACTTCCTTCCAAACTGGTATTTGAAATTGATGTCAAGAAATTCAAATTACCAAAGAGTGTCGCTGCTGACATCAATAAAACCTCATCAAAAACGCCAAAAAAACCCAAGGATAAAGGAACCATTACGATTACACTGACAGATTACAAAATCAACCAAGGATTGAGCGACAGTCTGTTTAAGTCGGCAGATAAGAAGAAAAACTGATTACTTTAATCGGCGCTGCATTGCTTGGTAGCGCGATTTGTTGTTTTGTTTTCCTACACATTGGTATTCCGTTTTCAACTCTTTAAAGTTGGCTATCCGTTCTTCAGGATTGGGGTGTGTACTTAACAAATCGGTGCTTGATGAGCTGCCGTTTTCTTTTACTATTTTCTCGAAAAAACCTGCACCTCCTGCCGCATTGTAATCAAGTCCGCACAAGTACTTAACAGAGCATTCATCTGCCTCGCGTTCGTATCTCCTCGAATAACTTAAATTGAGTAATCCTGACGTGATTTCTGTTGCGTTCTGATTGTCTAACAAAAACCCAAGTACAAGTTCGATCCCGATCGTTTTTGTCAACTGGCGAGACCCATGGCGTTTATCGGCATGACCTATTTCATGTGCAAGCACTCCCGCAAGTTGTGCTTCATCCTCAAGGTATTTCAAAATGCCTGTATACACAAAAACATACCCGCCAGGCGCACAAAAAGCGTTTATCGTTTTATCGTCATCGATTAGTGTAAGTGTCCAGTCAAAATCTTTTCGGTGATCGAGTTGGCCAGAATTCAATATTTTCATTTTTATTCCTTCCACATAATCATAAAGGGCTTTGTGTTCCGAACGATTCATGACCTTATATTGACCACTATTTATGACTTCGTTGTACAATTCTTTTCCCATTTTTTTATCATCCGCAACAGTAAATCCGTTGATCTGAATGTCACTGAGTTTGTTTGCAAATGATTCTGCAAGTTCACCACCTTTACTTAGGGCTTGAGACCCTAAATCGGCCAAATCATTGAGCCAATCGTCCTCTTTTGGAGATCCTGAAGTAGCCGTTGGATCAGTATCATTTGGACCCAATTGATCACAAGACATCAATCCAACTGAAAAAATGATAGACAATAGAATAAGAAGAGCCGGTTCTCTAAATGTTGTTTTCATAGTGAATTCGTGACAGTTGGAATAAATATACAGAAATTGTAAATCAACGCGCTATGAATTAACGAACAATTATAAGATTCAACTTACGATTGTGTAAATTTGCATCATGCATTCAACCGAATTCCAATCCATAATTGAATTCCGTAGATCGAATAGAAAGTTTGATCCGGAAGTTCCTGTTCCAAAAGAAGTCATTCAACGAAGTCTTGAACGAAGTATTCTGTCTCCAAATAGCAGCAACATGCAATTGTGGGAGTTTTATTGGATTCATTCTGAGGAAATGAAAAAAATCTTTGTCCCACTATGTCTTGATCAATCTGCAGCCAAAACCGCTCAGGAAATGGTGGTGTTTGTTACGCGACAAGACCTTTGGCCAAAACGTGCGAAGTGGAACCTTGATCGCATCAAAGAATCAATCAAAGGCGAACCCAATAAGCTAGAGCAAAAAGGATTGAGTTATTACGGTAAGTTAATGCCTTTGCTTTATAAAAACGATCCTTTTGGTCTTTTCACGTTTGTACGCAGAACGATTTGCTTTTTTGGTGGATTAACAAAACCATTTATGCGGTTTGGTGGAAAAGCGGATCAACGTATTATGGTGCATAAATCATGTGCATTGGCAGCTCAAACCTTCATGCTATCCATTGCTGCAGAAGGATTTCATTCCTGTCCAATGGAGGGCTTCGATAAAAAACGCGTAAAAAAAGCACTTGGCTTGCCTAGAGGAGCTGAAATTAACATGATTATTTCGGTAGGTAAAGGAACTGAACCAGGAATTTGGGGTCCTCGATTCAGGGTACCTTATGAGGAAGTGGTTTTTGTCAAGTGATGTTGTTGACGAAATTTCGTTAGCTTTTGCCTTAATTCTTGAAGCAAGTGGTGTTCGCTGCTGTTAATTCCGTGATATGCAGCGGATAAATGATCAGCACTTTTAATCAATTTGAGAATCATCTCGTCAGTAAGTGAACTTTGGTGGCGATCGATAAATAGAAAAAATGATTCGAGGGCATCACTTGGGTCAATTATTTCCGCTTCTAAATAATCAAATGCGGCATACATATACGATGGAACAGGCATGCCAAACTCATCTCTTTGCTGCACATCAGCTAATTCGGTGTCTATCAGTTGCTTGAACGCATCTTTCTCACTTTCACGGATAGAACCGTCGCAGTTAGCTACAGCATAGAGCAGTTTACCCCATTCACCGTATAATGTAGACCATTTCATTTACACGTTGATTTTCTTTGCTTTGATCACAACAAAAGACCCATCTCCAAATCCAAGTTTTGCGGGTTGGACACCTGTCACTTCATTGAGCGGTGTGAATAAGGTTTGTCGCACTTCAAACTGGCGAAAACCAGCTTCTCTAAGCCAATTCAGTACTTGTGTAGGCTGGTAAAACTTCGCTAATTCGTAAAATGAGTCGTTTTCGTTGCGTTCAGCGTATTCCTTTGCAATAGAGCCATTTTGGTCAATCATACCAATTATGAGCGATCCGTTCCATTTCAATACGCGGTTAGCCTCACGGAATGCCTTTTTCACATCAGTCAAATAGCTAATACAGGTTGTCATCAATACGAAATCAAAATGAAGGGCTTTGTATGGAAGTCGCTCTGCTGCAGCATCCATCACTTCAATTCCACGATTGACTGCTATTCGTCGCATGGCTTGTGAAGGTTCTATTCCTTCTTTGATTCCAAGTTCACGAGCAAAACGCCCTGTTCCCAACCCTATTTCTATGCCATGACTTTCCCCTAATGGCAGGAATTCTCTTATCGCCTCTACTTCTGAGTGAAATACATAAGGATGACGATCGAACCATTCGTCGTATTCCTCAGCTCTTCTATCAAAAACGTTAATTTGATCTTGCGTTTTCATATGCTCTAATTTTTAATACCTCAACGTTAGTGCAATGCCCCCGAAGTCATCCAATCGATTTTCATCCATAAATCGGACAGTACCATCGCTTGACAGGTGGCGTTCTATTAAATAATCAAGTATTCTTGGAAAAGGTTGAAGCGATTTGTCCATAGACGATTTATGTGTAAACAAGGAATTTCGATCGTCAGACACAAATGCTTTAAAAGGAAAATGCGGATCGATATAAAGCTCAAGACCGCGTTTCTCCCGTACATCTGACCAAACAGATTCTAATCCAAATACACAGCGTTCATTGCCTATTGCTTCGTGTAATTCTGCAACAATTTCTTCTTCTTCAATTGCCAAAGATTCTTGTATGATTTGCCATGCTTTATCACCAAGCGTGTGAATTGAAGCAAATATGTAATTGCCATCTACTTCTCCGGTAATTCGATTGGTATAATCCGTTACTTCCTTAAAGGCATGCCGTTCTTTTTTAGTGCCAGCAATCAACAACCTGTCAGCATGATCGAGATATTCCTTTAGTCCGACATCTATCGTTCGATAAAACGCTTTGACACGCATTAGTTGCAGTTGATTTTTGTCTTTTTCTACTTCTTTACTTACCGTACTTCCATGGTGACTTATGTGTTCAGGCTTCCCGTATTCATATGTTTCTTGGTAGAACAATGGAAACTGGTGATTAAGAACTTCCGAAAGTTCCCTCCCTTCACCTTTATACAAGTGCACGCTATCTTGTCGAACAGATAACAACAAATAACTCCGCTTAGAAAATAATAACCGGTACAAAGCCAATGAGCTAAAATGATCCGCATAATTCACCTCTTCTTCCACGTGAAATGGAAAATCTACAATCCGGGCTAAATGAGGAGAGACATAGATTCCGACACCATCTGAACAATGCACCAGATCAATACTATGATAGAGTTCTTCCATCCGATGTATGGTTTCCTCGTTATCGTAACCATCTCCCTTTGTTTTCAATTTCATGAGTTGTTTTACTTTTTCGAAGGATCTCCTGAGAAGCAAATCATTTTGTTGCCGTCCGGGAGAGGTGCGGTGTAAGGGTTGAACGATGGTCACACAACCAGATGATTTATGATCAATTAGTGTTTGAATTTCTTGTGAATCCATTATCTTGAGTTTAGATGTAAAGAACCGGGGAAAAATCCCCGGCTTCGGATAAGAAGAAAAAACTCCGATCCTGTAGAGTGGTTGTTACAATGTCGACGGAACTTTTGCCTCGCGTCGATTACTAACTGCTCTAAGTGTTTTAAGTAAATTTTCCCCATTTGCATTCACATCTCCAATTGCCGTTTGACCGCGATCCACAGTCACATTTAGCAATTTATTGAGGGAAATCATACCTTGCAAACTGCCCTGTTCATCCACTACTGGAAGACGTCCAATTTTTCGTTCACGCATTTTTCTAAACGCCTCGTTCACATCGTCGTTTGCGCGCACAGTTCGTACATCGCGTGTCATCACCTCACCGACAAGTCGATTTTCAATCGGTCGATTGGTATGTTGAGACAACGACAAACAAATATCACGATCGGTTACAATACCCAACACTCTTTTGTTTCTGTCTACGACTGGAAGCGCGCCACAATTGGCTTCTCGCATAGATTCTGCCGCATGTTGCAAATTCGTTTCCGGCGTGCAATACTTTACTGCATGTGCAGTCATTACATCTTTAACTTTCATGATTTTTTAGATTTAGTTAAACTTTCATTTTAAGTAGCAAAGGAACAGAGGTCCTTCGTTATTTCCATTGCGAATAGTCCTATGAATTATTGATACTTATCAATGCCAACCAATAGACTTCATAAGTTCTTGAGGAGATAGAACTGCAATCTCTCGTCCTTTGAGTTCCAATAATCCATCTTTTTTCATTTCGCTCAACGTACGGACTAAAGATTCCTTTGTGGTCCCGACAATACTTGCCAGATCTTCTCGTGAAATAGTTGGAAGATCCAATTCTCCGGATGTTATCGAGGCATATTTCAGCAAGACAAGTGCAACACGCTCACGAACGCTTGCGTAAGCCAATTGCAAAAGGCGGTTGTTTTTATCTTGTAATTGTTGACTTGTTAACTGCAAAATATATTGGTTCAACTCTGGTTTTCGGTAGACCGCGGCTAAAAAGTCCTTTTTCGGTATCATTCCAATAACACTCGTCTCCAGAGCTATTGCGGTTTCATTGTACTCTGAATGATGTTGGAAAGGTAAGTGGCCAAAAAAACTGCCCGAAGAGAAAATATCAGTAATGTACGATTTGCCATAATAATCTGTTTTACTGGTTTTTATTGTTCCAGAAATAACCCAATACACATAGTGAGCAACATCGCCTTCCTGGTAGACTTTTTCTTTTCGCAAAATATGTTTCTCACGAGCACTAGTTGATATTTCCTTCATGTTTGTTAAGAGGTTCTTTTCCTCATTAAACGCATTATTCTGCATTTCAGTGAACGAATTTTGTTGACGTATCTTAGCTATTCGAACCTCTACACTTGCCAATAAATCAGTTTGATTTACCGGTTTTGTGAGGTAATCATCGCTCCCTGAGCGCATTCCCATTCGAATGTCTTCTGGGTTATCCTTTGCAGACAAAAAAACAAATGGAATTGATCGTGTTTGTGGATGGCTCAATAGTAGTTTTTGAACACCAAATCCATCCAATTCTGGCATAATTATATCACACAAAATCAAATCAGGAACAAGAGTTAACGCCTTTTCGATACCCTCTTTACCATTTTTAGCCTGCTCAACATCGTAATTGGCCATTTCAAGAAGGGAGACCACCGTATTTCGGTGCAGTGCTTGATCGTCGATCACTAAAATTTTTTTCATTTCTTTCTGATTTTTGGACGAAAAACGGGATATTATTTGGGTACTCATCAACCTTTCAACCAGTAAAAACTGATTTTCAATCAATCTGACAAAAATTCATAACTACCCCAATTAATGACGATTCCATTGAAGATAAAGGGACTATCGCTGACCATTTTTGGACAACACCCTTTTGGCCTTTAGTATTGTAGAAAAGTTGCCGAAATGCACGTATCTAAATTGGGAGTTGTTCTCGAACCGTCTGATCACCCTTTCGAAAACAAAGGGGTTTTTAATCCTGCTGTTATCCGGTATAAAGATGAACTATGGATGATTTACCGGGCAGTATCAAAAGACAATGTTTCTTCTTTGGGTAAGTGTGTATTGGCTGACCCGACGCACGTGCAATCCCGAGAATCAGTTCCTTTACTTATACCTACTGAAGCTTCAGAAAAAATGGGGATTGAGGATCCACGAATTGTTTTTATAGACGGAGTGTTTTACATCACTTTCACTGCATATGATGGTGTAACAGCTAGAGGAGCACTTCTTACCACGACAGATTTCATTGCTTTTGAACGACAGGGAATCCTAACACCTCAAATGACCTACGATGATTTTCAACACAGCTTGAACTTATGTGATGACTTGAATCCAAAGTATCACCGATTTGGTCGATTATTTCACCACCGAATAACTCCCTCCACGTATTTAAACATGCAGCTTTGGGACAAAGATCTTGTCATGTTTCCACGGAAAATAAATGGTCAATTTGCCTTCCTGCATCGAATTTATCCAGATATACAACTTTTCTATTGCAACTCTTTCGACGAACTCAACTACGCCTTTTGGAAAACGTATTCAGCTAACCTAAAGAAATACATCGTGTTGCAAGGAAAATACGATTTTGAATCAAGTTATATTGGAGCCGGATGTCCACCCATCGAAACACCTCATGGTTGGCTAATCATTTATCACGCAGTCAAGGATTCAGCGGAGGGATATATATATTCCGCTGGAGTCGCTTTAGTGGATATAGACGACCCTACCCGTGAAATTGCACGTTTACCAGAACCATTGTTTTTTCCTGATCAAGATTTTGAATGCAAAGGGACTACTTCACATGTGGTTTTTCCAATGAGTACATATGCTGAAAATGACCAATTATACATCTATTATGGCGCTGCAGATCGCGTCGTAGCTGTTGCAAGCGTATCACTTAATCAATTAATTTCTAACCTTTTATCTACCATCGAATGAACAACAACAAACAACCTATTTTACTCGTGTTGACTTCTTATCCCAATAGGGAATGTGGAATAGCCACGTTTTCAAATGACCTTGTTCAAGCATTGAAAGTGTCGTACCTTAATGAGTTTGAAATAAAGATTTGTGCCATTGAAAATGGTGCATCAAGACATGAATACGACCAAGATGTTCTATTTACGCTGAATGCTTTTGACCGTAAGGCGTACAAAAAAATGGCGCTGGACATCAACATGGATGACCGCATCGCGCACGTATTGATTCAACATGAATTTGGACTTTTTGGCGGAGATTATGGTAGTTGGAT
>JBILNH010000229.1:0-3117 GCA_044375095.1 Crocinitomicaceae bacterium | reverse complement strand
AATGCCGTATTGCGTGTAATCGATGTCTTCTGGATTAGCAGCATCAATCATTCGAACGATTTGTCCGTTGATTATGAGGCACTTGTTTTCAAGGTCTTCAATAACAGAACCTCTGAATGAACCGTGAACAGAATCACTTCTTAATAAAGAAGCACGTTTGATAATATCTGCATCACTAGATCCACGAGTGACGATTGCGCGCAAACGAAGTTGTTGGCCTTTTCCTGCTTGCTTGATAAGCTCACGGGCTGCTAACCGACCAATTCGGCCGAATCCATAAAGCACTACATCTCTTGGTTCAATCGTTTTAGAAGTGTTGCTTCCGAAAGAAGCTAGTTTTTGAGCTAAGAATTCAGCTTTCGAGCTATAGTTTGCAGATTCGGCAAGCCATTGGCTAGATAACTTACCTATATCTAACTTCGATGGCGCTAAATCCATTTTGTAGATTTCTTCAGCCAATTCAGATGATGTGAAGACATCAATCGGTTTGTGAACTACATTTCTGGCGTACTCATGTAAGTTTAAAATTTCAGAGATGGTTGTATCTGTAAGGTGATTTCTAAAAAGAACCAGCTCAATTCCTTTGTCATAGAGTAGTCCTCCGACCATGTTTGATAGTTTCACAGCAGCGCGTTCTCTTTCAACGTATGCCTTTAACTCTTTTTCGTAGCCTAATGCAGCTTCCATTTTTCAGTGTATTTGATGAATTAAAAATTACAGGTGTATAAAGCAGAAAAGGCTCCCCACAATCGTAGGAAGCCTTTTCGCTATTAGCCTAAATAAGCCTTTAACAATTTGTTTCGTGACGTATGTCGAAGCCGTCGAATGGCTTTTTCTTTAATTTGCCTAACGCGCTCTCGTGTTAAATTGAATTTAGCTCCAATTTCTTCAAGCGTTAATCCGTGATTCATACCAATGCCAAAGAATAGTCGAATAATTTCTCGTTCTTTATCCGTTAGGGTAGAAAGCGAGCGTTCAATTTCTTTTTGCAGTGATTCTGCCATTAATGCGTGATCCGCTTTCGGTGAATCAGTGTTCGCCATGACATCCATCAGCGTTCCACCATCTTCTGAAGTAGAAAGAGGTGCGTCCATTGATACGTGTCGACCGCTGACATTAAGGCTCTCTTTGATTTTGTCTTCAGGAACTTCAAGCGCTTCTGCTAATTCTTCAGCTGAAGGTGGGCGTTCAAATTCTTGCTCTAGTCGTGAGAAAGCCTTGTTGATTTTGTTTAATGAACCTACTTGATTAAGCGGCAAACGCACAATACGTGCTTGTTCAGCTAACGCCTGCAAGATCGATTGGCGAATCCACCATACTGCATATGAAATGAATTTAAACCCTCGTGTTTCGTCAAATTTCTGAGCAGCTTTAATCAATCCTAAATTTCCTTCATTAATTAAATCCGGAAGAGTTAGTCCTTGATTCTGGTATTGTTTTGCTACTGATACAACAAAACGCAAGTTCGCTCTGGTTAATTTCTCAAGAGCTCGTTGGTCTCCTTGTTTAATTTTTCGGGCTAATTCTACCTCTTCTTCAGCGGTGATCAACTCTTCTTTTCCGATATCCTGTAAGTACTTGTCTAACGACTGACTTTCACGATTGGTGATGGACTTTGTAATTTTTAGTTGTCTCATTCTCTCGTTTTTCCTCTTCTTTTAACTGTGACGGGCAAAATTGGTTACAAAGGTACGATCAATAACTGCTCTTTTCCAAAAAAATGTAACCAAATTGTTAAGAGAATTGTTAACATATACATTTTTACGGTTTATAAACCGAAACCATAATAGTCCTTTTTGCCGCTTTCTGATAGCACTTCGAGCAGAACACCTTTGTTAACACCGTTTAACTTGCTTGTTAATTGTTCGACAGATTCGATCGCTTCATTATTCACTTTTGTAATGATCATACCAGGCTGAATTCCAATTGCTTTAAGCTTACCGCTGTTTAAGGAGGCAATTTTGACTCCGTAGGTTATGTTTAATTCCCGTTTTTCTTTACTTGTCAACTCTGTAAAAGTAGCTCCTAAGGAATAATTCTTCGCGATTTCCTCTTTTGAAACCAATTTAGTTTCCCCTTCTTTATTGCGCAATACAACTGATTTTACAACTTCGTCCCCATCTTTTTGAAGAATTGTCAAGGCTACTTTATCACCTGGTCGTCGCTTACCGATTTCTTCTTGTAACTCTGCGACTGAATTGACATCCTTTGTGCCAATTTTAAGAATGACATCTCCATCTTTTATTCCCGCAACATCAGCACTACCATCCGGATTAACTTTCGATACAAAAACACCTTTCGTTGATGGTAGTTTATTTGTCTCTTTAACCTCTTGAGAAATATCCGCTATTTGGACGCCTAAAAATCCCCGTTGAACAATTCCGTAGTCAATTAAATCACGCATCACTTTTTGAACAAGATTGACAGGTACAGCGAATGAGTATCCAGCATAACTTCCTGTCTGTGAAGCTATCGCCGTATTTATTCCAACCAATTCGCCTCTCGTGTTGACCAATGCGCCACCACTGTTTCCTGGGTTAACTGCAGCATCGGTTTGAATAAATGATTCAATTGGAACCACTTCCTGTTTGTTGCGATTCGCCAGTAGGTTTATGTTTCTCGCTTTAGCTGAAACGATACCGGCTGTAACTGTGGATGTTAAATTAAACGGATTACCAACAGCCAGTACCCATTCGCCAATATGTAAATTATCACTGTCCCCAATTTTAATTGGTTGAAAGCCTTTTCCTTCAATTTTAAGAACTGCTATATCAGTAGAGGGATCAGCTCCAACTAATTTGGCGACGTATTTTGAGTTATCATTGAGAATAACCTCTATTTCAGACGCATTTTCTATTACATGGTTATTCGTCACGATGTATCCTTCTGACGAAATGATCACTCCTGAACCTGAACCTGAGCCGTATTGTTTGAACTCGCGACCTCCAGCACCAGGACCGTAAAAGAATTCTTGAAATAAATCTCGCTGAAAAGAGGTTTGAACAACTTTTGTTGTTACGTGAACCACTGAGTTGATTGTACTTTCTGATGCTTCTACAAAGCTAGGTCCAACTGCCATATTGCCATCGTAGTTCACGGCATGCGCATAACGGTTTC
>JBILNH010000228.1:0-3120 GCA_044375095.1 Crocinitomicaceae bacterium | reverse complement strand
ATTTCGAACACAGTTATTCTATCGAAATCAACAAGTTCGAAATCATATTGAAAGCAACTTTAGTTTAGAAAATCAGGTAGATGTTGTACTCGATGTTCATCCTCCCGGAAGCGGTACTATTCGAATTAGTACAATACAACCGGCAGAGTATCCTTGGAATGGTATCTACTTCAACAATGTACCTATTCGCATTGAAGCTATTGCCAATCCCGGTTTTCAATTTTCTTATTGGGATGCAAATGGATTGATTAACCAAGTGACTAATGCAGTCTTTTTGGATACACTAGATACAACGGCTGTTTATTTCGATGCTTATTTTGAACCTGCTGTAGCTGGAATTAAGGAACAGAAAATGGCGAAAATGCTGGTTTATCCTAATCCCTCTTCATCTTTATTCAACATTGTTATTCCAGAAAATCTCCGTTCAGAAGAATTAAGGTTGATTATTCGTGATTTTACAGGACGCCAGCTTTTCGATCAAAAAGTCATTAGTGGTGATTCACAATCTGAAGTGGATATGACTGAATTTTCTGGTGGTATTTATTTTGCTGAGTTATGGGGAGAAGAAGGTTTGTCGGGGAGCGTGAGGTGCGTAAAACACTGATTATAAACGTGCTAAATTTTACGATTTCGCGATATTTAAATATTTAAATATCGCGAAATCGCCAATTCGTAAAAACTACATTTTTTTAGTATTCAAGACAAAATCTTTCAAATAAAACGGCTCAAAATAAGCCACATCCTCAAACTCTTCCCGCTTCATTTTTTCATAAGCCAAATCGATTTGCCCTCGGGCGGAACAAACTATCTGCGCATCAATAAACCGTTCTGTTCCTTTCCATAGCTCCTTTATTTTTCCCACACCGTCACCAATACAAATCATTGGTCCAAATTCGCTGTATGAGTCCTCATCAAGAATGTCTGCAGAAATTGACTTAACTACTTCCATTTTAGGTGAATAGATTACGCTATAGACTTCCATTCGTCTAGCATCTATCATCGCACATAATTGCTTGTCCGGATAAGTCTCACTCCCTACTTTTGCCAATGCATACAATGAATCGACTGAAATCAGCGGTATTTCCAATGCATAACACAAACCTTTTGCTGTCGAAACGCCAATGCGCAGACCGGTATAAGAACCAGGACCTGATGACACCGATACGGCATTTAACTGCTTTAGGGTAAGTGACGATTGAGTGAGTACATCCTGAATAAATATAGTCAGTTGTTCGGCATGTTGATAGTCATCTGTGTTGCTTTCTTTTAATGCAATACACTCACCATCTTTCGATAACGCAACCGAACACACTTTGGTAGAGGTTTCAAGATGCAGAATATACATTAAGATGTTATTTGAAGTTTGAAACCTATTCCATGCACATTTAATAACTGAATATGCTCGTCTTCCTTCAAGTACTTTCTTAGTTTCGTAATAAAGACGTCTAGACTTCGCCCAACGAAATAATCATCTTGTCCCCAAACCGCATTTAAAACTAAGTCGCGGGCAACAACCTGATTTTCAAATTGGCAGAGCATTTTAAGAATCATCGCCTCCTTCTTCGTTAGGTTCTTTGTAAAATTTGAATGTTTTAGCTGATAATTCACTGTATCAAAAGTATATTCTCCAATTTTCAATATTGGATCCTCATGCTCTTTGACAACTATATTGACTCGCTTTAAAAGTGCAGCAATACGCAGTTGCAACTCCTCGACACTAAATGGTTTGGTAAGGTAATCGTCACCTCCAGATTTAAAACCTTCTACCTTATCTTCAGTCATCGATTTTGCGGTAAGGAATAAAATGGGAACTTCTGTATTCACCTTACGAATGTCTTTGGCCAAAGCAAAACCATCTTTTTTCGGCATCATAACATCGAAAATGCACAAGTGAAACGTTTCTTCATTAAATCGTTGGAAAGCCTCAGCACCATCCGTACACAATATCACTTGGTATCCGTCAGATTTTAATTGATCTGCAACAATGAACCCCAAATTAGTATCGTCCTCAACCAGTAAAATACGCACTTTCATGATAGGAATATTTCTAACAAAAATAGTAATTAACAAGTTGTAAAAGGAGTAGAAAAACAAAAGCCCTTGAACATGACATTCAAGGGCTTTCGTAACACTAATCAACCTAACCTACTACTACTATTCAAAGATAGTGGTATTTTAGAGGTGAGTGAACTACAACAAAACGATTACTAAAAAAATTGACCATATATTATTGATTAACAATAAGTTATGATAATTAATACACATCAACATGTGTAAACCATCTACCTCAACACTAAAATTAGAACCTGCCACATTGCTTTTTTATCACTCGTTTTTTCTGGCTATCTTCGTACGACAAGACAAATTTTTAACCTATGGTTTCCATTTTAATAATAGACGACGAGGAAGATATACGTGAATTGCTTTCCTACAACCTTAAAAAAGAAGGCTTTAACGTGATGGATGCCGAAAATGGAGAGAAGGGAATTCAGCTGATGAAAATAAACCATCCTGACCTAGTACTTTTAGATGTAATGATGCCAGGGATGGACGGTGTAGAAGTGTGTGAAGCCATTCGTGCAACTCCAGGATTTGAAGAAACTTTGGTCTGCTTTTTAACTGCGCGTAATGAAGACTATAGTCAAATTGCCGGATTGGATGCTGGTGCGGATGATTATGTGTCGAAACCTATTCGACCAAAAGTTTTGATAAGTCGGATCAATGCCTTATTGAGAAGAAAAGGTGTGCTTCAAAAGGAAATCGTAAATCCATCTGACTTAATTATCAATCGTGAAAAATACCTTATTGAAAAAGAAGGAACTACCATTCATTTACCGCGGAAAGAATTTGAACTGTTGGCATTACTAGCCTCTCGCCCTGATCATGTATTTGAAAGAGAAGTCATTTTAGAAAAAGTATGGGGATCTGATATTGTTGTTGGCGACCGAACCATTGACGTTCACATCAGAAAATTGCGGGAAAAAATTGGAGATCAATATATTAAAACGATTAAAGGCATTGGTTATAAGTTTATAGCTAAACCTTAACACCCGCGCAACATTGAAATAATATGAAACCAATATTATGTTAGTGTTACTTCAAATTAATACAGTGTTAACC
>JBILNH010000007.1:0-39171 GCA_044375095.1 Crocinitomicaceae bacterium | reverse complement strand
GACGTGATTGCAGCGGGTGATAAAATGCTTGCTGAAGCATAATAATTCATTGAATGAGTATGCAATTAGAAATTATAACACCTGAGTCGAAGGTTTTTTCCGGTGAGGTAGAGGCCGTTCAATTACCTGGACTAGACGGTTTGTTTCAAGTATTGAAAGGACACGCGCCAATCATTTCAGCATTAACAAAAGGTACTGTTAAAGTTGATTTAAAGCAGGCTGTTGATGCAAGTGAATTAACTTCTGGAATGATATCCGCAGATACTTCCAATTCAAAAGTTATTCGTGTCTCAATCAATGGTGGTGTTGTTGAATTGCTCAACGATAAAGTAATTGTTCTTGCTGAATAACAAGGATATAAAATAATCGAAGAGGGATTTGGTTCGCCAGCTCCCTCTTTTTTGTTAAGGTATGTTAACCCATAAAACAAGCAGGAGGTCATGAAATTTCTTTCCTTACCTTCGCCACTTGTCCAATAAAAAATGAGCTTGCTCGAACAGATAGATAAGTCAAAAACGCCAAAGCACATTGCAATCATCATGGATGGCAATGGTCGATGGGCCAAGAAACAAGGTCACATGCGCTTGTATGGGCACAACTTTGGCGTAGAGTCTGTTAGGGAAACACTAAAGGCAGCGAAAGAATTGAATGTACGTTACCTTACACTTTATGCGTTCTCCACTGAAAATTGGAATCGACCTAAAGAAGAAGTAGATGGATTAATGGATTTATTGGTACGATCTCTTGCTTCTGAATTAAGGGAATTATCAAGTAGCGGGGTACGTTTAAAGACCATAGGCGATATTAAAGGATTGCCTGACCACTGTCAAAAAGAACTTGATGAATCTATCGAGTTTACTAAAAACAATGATGAAATCACCTTAATTCTTGCGCTTAACTATAGTGCGAGATGGGAAATACTCTCGGCAGTCAATCAGTTGATCGATGATGCGAAAAATGAAGTCTTTAATGCTGAAGTGACCGATGAGGTCTTTGCCAGCTATTTAACGACATCTTCTGTCCCTGATCCAGAGTTGTTAATTCGTACGAGCGGTGAATGTCGGGTGAGTAATTTTTTACTTTGGCAAATCGCATACACTGAATTGCATTTTACGGAGGTGCTGTGGCCTGATTTTAAACGTGAAGATCTTTACAAAGCTGTACTTGACTATCAATCTCGTGAACGACGATTTGGTCTTGTATCGGAACAATTAACGTAATCTATGAAGAAACTACTTCTCTTAATACTCCTTTTAGGTTCCTTTCCTATTCTAGCTCAGGAGGATGGACCAATTTCAATAGGAGATTTAATCATTGATTACAAACAACCGCGTAAGTATGAAATTGGCCCGATTAGGGTAGAAGGAGCAGATAATTTTGATCCACAGGCGATAAAATTGGTTGCCGGTTTGAAACAAGGACAATCCATCACTATACCGGGAGAGCAAATCACTAAAGGCATAAAAAATCTTTGGGATGAAGGGCTATTCTCCGATGTCGAAATTTATGCTGAAAAAGAAGTTGCTGGTGTCATCTACCTAGTAATCAAAGTATCCCCAAGACCGAAGTTGTCTCGTTTCAAATTTAAAGGCATCAACAAACGTGAGGTAGATAAGGTCAGGGAAGAGATTGATTTGTATTCTGGAAAAACAATTACAGAAAACTTGATTTATCAGACTGAAAGTAAAATCAAAGGATACTTTAGGGAAAAAGGGCATTACTCGGTAAAGGTAAAGGTCAACCGCGTTCGTGACACATTGATGAATAATTCAGAAATTTTCTTAATCGATGTAAGTAAAGGAGCAAAAGTTGGCATCAAAGAAATTAAAATTGATGGAAATCAAACCATTCCAGATTGGAAACTTAGAATGGCAATGAAGGATACCAAAGAGCGAAAACTTTGGCGCTTCTTCAAGCGTTCTAAATTTACCGAAAGCTCGTACGAAAAAGATAAACAAGCTGTCCTCAACAAGTTTAACGCCATTGGTTTACGTGATGCGCGAATCACATTTGATACTGTTTATCGATCGGGTAACAAGAACCTTTACATTCAAATGAACATTGAGGAAGGTGGTAAATACTATTTCGGTGACATCAATTGGATGGGGAACTCCAAGTTTAGGAGTTCTTACCTAGACACAATTCTTGGGCTTAAAAGAGGTGATGTATACAATAAACCGCTTCTTGAGCAGCGCTTATTTATGAGTGAAGACGGGAGAGATATCTCTTCCTTGTACATGGATCGAGGATACTTATTTTTTCAGGTAATTCCCGTAGAAACAGATGTTCAAAATAATTACATCAACTACCAGATGCGCATTATTGAAGGAAAAGAAGCGCGTGTGAAACGAATTATAATTAAGGGTAACACCAAAACAAATGATCATGTCATCAGACGTGAAATACGCACGAAACCAGGCGATTTATTCAATCGAAACGACATCATTCGTACACAACGAGAGCTTGCTCAACTTGGGTTCTTCAATGAACAAGGCTTTCAGGTTAATCCAATGCCCAATCCTGAAGATGGAACCGTTGATATCGAATACGTGGTGGAAGAAAAGTCCTCTGATCAAATTGAATTATCAGGAGGTTATGGTGGCGCCGGACCTACAGGAAGGGGTCGAATTATCGGTACGCTCGGACTCACATTCAACAATTTTTCAACGCGAAATATTTTCAAAAAAGGTGCGTGGTCTCCACTTCCAGGTGGTGATGGTCAGCGACTTTCCATCAGAGCACAAACCAACGGTCGATTCTACCAAGGTTATAACTTCTCCTTTACGGAACCGTGGTTAGGTGGACGTAAACCAAATTCACTTTCTTATTGGATTAACCATACGGCCTTAGGAAACGGTAATCTGCCATCAAGTGAGGAATATACGGGGATTGCCATTACAGGTACAGGTATTGGTTTGGGAAGAAGAAAGAAATGGCCAGATGATTATTTTACGGCTTACTACGAGTTGAGTTATCAGTATTACGATGTTAGAGATGACGTTCGATTCCCAATATTCACAAATGGTTACTCCAACGATATTGCATTAAAGTACGTACTCCAACGAAGTTCAGTATCTGCACCGATTTACCCTCAAAGTGGTTCGAATATTACGTTTACGGCGAAATCTACCCTTCCTTATTCGTATTTTGATCGCGATAGAGATTATCAAAATATGACGCAGCAAGAGCGTTACAAATACCTCGAGTACTTTAAAATAAAACTGACAGGTGAATGGTTCTTTCCGCTTACTGCAGACAAGAAGCTTGTCCTTATGCCGCGCTTTGGTTTCGCCTTCATGGGTGCATACACACCAGCAAAAGGGGTAACACCATTTGATCGATTCTCTTTAGGTGGTAGTGGGTTGTCCGGGGTTAATCAGCTAGGAGGTCGAGAAATTATTGCGCTTAGAGGTTACGAGGACAACTCGATTTCATCAAATGGAGGTGATCCGTTGATTGCAAAATATACGCTGGAATTGCGTTATCCGATTTCTTTGAATCCATCTGCAACGTTTTATGCATTGCTTTTTGCTGAGGCAGGTAATACTTTCCCGTCGTTTGAGAAATTCAATCCATTTAATGTGAAACGGGCGGCAGGAGTCGGTATTCGTGTTTTCCTTCCGATGTTTGGTATGCTTGGACTTGACTATGGTTTAGGCTTTGATCGATTGGATTATTGGTCGAGCAGCTATGGTGCAGGATCAGATCAATCTGTTGATTCAAAAGGATTCTTCCCTAAGTTGAGTTTTACAATTGGTATGAACTTGGGTGAGTTATAAGTTTTGCTAAACGCAATAAAATGCTTAATTTGGTCGTTCCGCTTCAAAAACGCACAATGAAAACGCTTTTATTTATTTCTTTCCTCGTTTTTGGCACGGCTATTGCCAGTGCGCAGAAGTACGCGTACATCGACTCTGATTACATACTGGAAAACGTTCCAGAATACAAAGAGGCAAAAGACAAACTCAACAAGTTAGCCGATCGTTGGACAAAAGACATCGAAGAGCGTTATGAAATCCTTAAAATCAAAAAGGATAACTTTGCGCGTGAAGAAGTACTGCTGCCGTCTGAGGAGAAAACGAAACGTAAAGAGGAAATTGACAAGTTGGAAACAGAGGCCATGGAGCTTCAGAAAAGCCGCTTCGGTGTAAAAGGTGACTATTTTCAGAAACGACAGGAATTAGTTAAACCGATTCAAGACCGAGTTTTCGATGCCATGCAGAAAGTAGCTTCCAAACGCAATTATCAATTTGTTTTCGACAAAGCGAACCAAAGCAATCTCGTTTACGCGGATAGCAAGAGTGACATAAGCAATGAAGTGCTCAAAGAAATGGGCATCACAGTTAGATAAACAACATAATAACCAAACAAAAAACAATGAAAAAGTGGTTCTATACCTTAGTGGTTTTAATTTCAATGAGCTCTGCAATGGCTCAGGTAAAAATGGCACATGTTAATTCTCAAAAATTACTTGATACGTTACCTTCCAGGAAAGAGGCAATGAAAAAACTTCAAGAGTTTGAAGCATCAGGAGTAAAAGAACTCCAAGAAATGGAAGCAGATTTTAACAAAGCACTTGCTGATTACGAAAAAAAACGTCCTGATCTTTCTCCAATGCTCATCAAAATTGAAGAGGAAAAGTTGATGAAAAAGCAACAGAACATTCAAGATCGCCAAGAGTCACTCAATCAAGAAATGCAGATTTACAGTCAGGAATTAAACAAACCAATTCTAGAACGCGTTCAGAAAGCAGTTGAAATCGTATCTGATCGTCGAAAATTGAATTACGTAATTGATGAAAGTGTCACGTTATACTTTAAAGGAGGAACAGATATTACACCTGAAGTAGTTGTTGAGTTGCTTCGTTTGGATGCAGAAGCATCGAAGAAATAAGAAAATGTAATGCAGTTATAAAAGGGAGAGCGATCTCCCTTTTTTTATACTTTTATTTCTATGAAAAAACAAGGTCCAATTGGGGTATTTGATTCTGGATATGGTGGATTAACCATACTGAAAGAATTGCGTCAGCGCTTACCTCAATACGACTACCTCTATCTTGGCGATAATGCACGTGCACCATATGGCTCTCGTTCGTTTGATGTGGTTTATGAGTATACGAAACAAGCCGTTGAGGAATTGTTTTCGAGGGGATGTTCACTCGTGATTGTCGCATGCAATACGGCGTCTGCTAAAGCCTTGAGAACCATTCAACAACATGACCTTCCAAAATGGGATAGTGAGAAAAGGGTTCTCGGTGTAATTCGCCCAAGTACAGAAGAAATTGGGTCGTATTCTCAATCAGGTCATGTTGGAATTGTCGCAACCGAAGGAACAGTCCGATCTAATTCCTATGAATTGGAACTTGCGAAGTCGTTTCCTGAACTTATCGTTACTCAAAAGGCTTGTCCAATGTGGGTGCCGCTGATCGAAAATGATGAATACATGAATGATGGAGCCAAGTATTTCATTCAACGTGACATTCAAGATCTTCTTTCTAGTGACGGAAAAATTGATACTATTCTACTCGGCTGTACGCATTATCCAATCATTGAATCGCTAATAAAAAGTGCTGTACCCAGCTCAATTAATGTTGTTTCTCAAGGCCCACTTGTTGCTCAAAAATTAGAACTCTATTTGCAGCGCCATCCTGAAATGGAAACACGTTGCTCCAAAGGTGGAGAAGTTACTTGTTTAACTACTGAACGTGCATCAACATTTGATAGTAAGGCCAAGCGATTTTTTGGCGAACCAACTAAGTCCGTTCAAATTCGTTTATAGTCCATTAACACAAACTTTGTTTGATACACAACTTTTCTTATTGTAAATTCGATGTGCTATAACATGTCATGAATCCATTCCGCTCTCTTTTCATTCTAGTTGCACTGTTTGCGTCGTTTACAATAAACGCACAAACATTGATCATCAATGAAGTTTCCAATGGACCTTCAGGAAATATGGAATACATGGAGCTAGTAGTAGTGAGCAATTCCGTAAGTTACAATTGTTCGGCTCCAACTCCCCCGTGTATAGACATTCGTGGTTGGATTATAGACGATAATAGTGGATACCATGGAGGTACAGTTGGTACAGGTGTAGCGCCTGGCGCAGTGCGCTTTTCAACTAATGCTTTTTGGTCTTGTATTCCTCTCGGAACAATTATCGTTATTTATAATAATGGTGATCCTAATTCATCCCTTCCTGCACAAGATTTGTCTATGACGGATGGGAATTGTTTACTTGTAATCCCAGTAAATAATACGCAATTATTTGAAACCAACACCACTACTCCTGGTGCTATTGCGTGTTCGTATCCTGCGACAGGATGGACAGCTGGTGGGAATTGGAACAATATTGTTCTTGCTAACTCAGGCGACTGCATGCGAATTGTTGATTTAGCCGGTTGCGAGGTGTTTTCATTATGTTACGGTTCAGCCAATACCAACAATTTAATTTATTTTCCAGGAAGTGGTACTGACCAGGTATGGTATTTCAATTCAGGTAACCCAAACTTGCACGCCAACTGGTCTCCAGGATGTGCCGATTTAACTACTTGCGGTGCAAATCTGCAAACACCTGGTGCACCAAATAACGCATTGAATACATCCTACATCGCACAATTTAACAATGGTTGTCAACAGATAACTGTTTTACAATCGACATTACTATCCTCAACACCTGCCCAATGTGCATGTAATGGGACGGCGACCATTTCTGCAAGTGGATCTATAGCACCCTATGTTTATCAGTGGTACAATGCGGCTGGTCTTGCAATTGGACAAGCAGGCCCATCAGCGAATTCCTTGTGTCCAGGGAATTATTATGCGGTGACAACATCTGGTATTAATTGTACGGACACTGTTTTTGTCACTATAAGTGGAAGTTCAAGTGCCCCGACAATCAATGGAACTTTTTCAGGATGTCCTGGCACGAATAGTCAATTAACCGCTTTTGGAACGCCAGCTGCGACCAATGCATGGGTGAGCAGCAATCCGAATGTGGCAACTGTAAATGCGTCAGGATTTGTTTCAGCTATTTCGCCAGGTATTGCACAAATCACCTATACGACCAATCAAGCGTGTCAAATAACAGAACCTTTCACTGTATACGAATTTCCCACAGCGTCTATTTCTGGAGGAGGTACGTACTGCACAGGTGAGTCAGTGAGTACTATTTCTGTGAATTTGACAGGATCATCATCTTGGACGCTGAGCTATTCGGTCAATGGTATTCCACAAACCGTAAACGGCATTACGTCAAGTCCATTTTCTTTAGGGAGTAATCCTGGAACGTATGTATTAACTGGAATTACAGATTTGAATTGCGCTAATTCGGCTAGCGGAACTCAGACAATTACGATCAATCCAGCACCAACGGCAACCTTAACTGGCGGTGGAACATACTGCGCAGGAGAGCTTGTGAATGATATTACAGTAAACTTGACTAGTTTTCCCAACTGGACGGTGAACTACACGTTGAATGGAATTCCTCAGTCAATTAATGGGATTACAAACAACCCGGTCTCACTTGGGAACGCTGCTGGAACGTATGTATTATCAGGAATATCAGATGTAAATTGTTCAACCATCCTCAACGAGAGTCAACAAATTGTAATTAATACACTGCCAAGCGCCCTTATTTCAGGAGGAGGTACTTACTGCACGGGTGAGCAAATAGGGAACGTAAACGTTAATTTCACTGGATCACCAAATTGGACACTTAATTATACATTAAATGGTGTTCCGCAAACTGTAAATGCGATTACCACAAGTCCGATTTCATTGGGAAACATTGCGGGAATATATACACTAACTGGAGTAACCGATGAGAATTGCTCAAATTCGGCTACCGGAAGTCAAACTATAACGGTTAATACAGCGCCTACTGCGACAGTTTCTGGAGGTGGAATCTATTGTCCTGGAGAGCTTGTGAATAATATTGTGGTGAATTTGACTGGCACACCTAACTGGACGGTGAATTATACATTGAATGGATCCGCTCAGACACTTAGTGGCATCACGGGTAGTCCGGTTTCACTTGGGAATTTACCCGGAACGTATACATTGACGGGAATAATAGATGCGGATTGTGCAACATCTGTAAATGGAAGTCAGGAAATTGCAATTTTAACTGTGCCTGAAGTTGAATTTACTGGTGGAGGAACGTTTTGTGAAGGAGATGTAATCGTTCCAATATCCCTGAGTTTTTCTGGTGAATCTCCATGGGTAATAAACTATAATATAGATGGACAACCTTTTTCTGCAACGGTTTCTTCTCCTACGTTAGCATTTAATTCGCCAGGAATCTATGAGTTTGAAGATGTAACAGATGCACAATGTGCGAATTCGATTGATACAGTGCTCGTTTTGCAACTTATTCCACTTCCCGAAGCGCCTTTAGCAACAGCCGATACAACGTATTGTTTTGGGGAAGAAATTCAGCCTATGTACGCATTGTCACTTGTTGGAATGTATACGTGGTATAGCGATCCAGAATTGACTAATCAAATTGGATTCGGGATTCAACAACTGCCTTTAAATCAGTTAGGAGCGACTACGTATTACGTTGCTAATACGCAGTCAGAATGTATAGGTGAACCTACAGAAATTACAATAACAATTAATTCATGCGGCCTGATTATTCCAACAGCATTTACGCCTGATGGTGATGGAGCAAATGATTGGTGGGAGATTCCAGATATAGGCTTTTTCCCAAATCACAGTGTAGCAGTTTACAACAGATGGGGAAGTCTTATTTATAAATCTGGCACGGGAAATTATGAATCAGTTCCTTGGGATGGGACGTATAAAGGAAACGGATTACCTGTCGCGTCGTATTATTTCATGGTTGATCTAGATGTTACTTCTAATGCTGATGAAGTATTGAAAGGAACCGTTTCTATTGTACTAAAAGACTAGCTCTTATAATTTGGCTTTCATCGTCAGCGCAATAAGTTGCGACCGTTGAATGGCCATTGACGCTTTTTCACCTTCGAAAAGTTCGTTCACGGTTTCTTGAAAAAGAAAGAGCCAACGATTGAAGTCAGTTTCTTTCAGATTTAATGAAGCATGGGCAGACATCATATTGTTTTGGTAGCCTGGTTTATCGATCAAAATAAATGCCCAAAAATCGGCTACACGCGGAAGGTGTTCATTAAGGTTCAGGTGAACAAAAAAATGACTGATTTGATCATCTATCAATAGTTTATCGTAAAAAGTGCGTATGAGTAACATACAATCCTCGTATGTGGCGATGTCCGGTTTCATCAATCTTCTTGTTTAAACCATCCAGCATACATTACATAGTTATTGGCAATGCGCTGAACTTCACCTTCGAACAATTCTGGGGACAGGGTTTTTACTTTTTTAGCGGGAACTCCGGCATAAATACTCCATGATTCTGCCCTCGTTCCTTCGAGTAAAACAGCGCCAGCTGCTATAATGCAATTCGATTCGATGTAACAATTATCCATGACGATTGCTCCCATACCAATAAGTACATTATCTTCAACTGTACAGCCATGAACAATCGCATTGTGTCCAACAGAAACGAAATCACCTAATTTTACTGTTGTTTTTTCATAAGTGCAATGCACAACTGCCCCATCTTGAATATTGACACGGTTACCAAATTGTATGGAGTTCACATCTCCTCTCACTACTGCATTGAACCAAATAGAACATTCATTTCCCATGGTAACATCGCCAATGATCGTAGCATTCGCCGCAAAATAACATCCTTCACCAAATTGAGGTTCTTTTTCTCTACAAGGTATAATCAGCGCCATAGTCATCCATTTTTTACAAAGATAGTCGTTTAGGAGAGGTACTTTGTAGCTTCACGAAGCGCAAGTCCATTCAATTGTTGTTCAATAGTAATTTTTCTTACTTCATCGGGATGAATCCTTGCCAATTGACGCAGGCTCCAACCGATTGCTTTTTGAATAAAGAACTCTTTTTCATGTTTGAGAGCTTCAATGCATGATATGAGTTGTTGGATGTTCGTTTTGTGTTTGCGTTTCAGTTGATAGATTAGACAAGACCGCTTTAACCAAAGGTTGTCTGAATGCATCCATTCCGTTATAATTTTTTCTTCCATTTCAGGAAACTGCAGGAAATAGGTGTTGAGTAGGTTAGGAGCAAGGGCATCAACAGAATCCCACCAGGAGTTGGTTACGATTAATTTCTTGATCAATTCAATGTCATCAATCTGAAGTTCTTTTGGTTTCCATTGCGCCGTCCAATCGCACGCAACGTAATGGTATTCTCGTCTTTCTTGAGACCAAAGTTCAAAAACTATCTTCCATTTCTTTTCAATTGATAAAGATTCAGGATGAGCATTCAACCATTCCTTTTGGATGACTTTTCTTAACGGTGAGGGGATACCATAAAATGGAAAGTGCCCTTTCATGTAGTTTGACATATCCAGGGCACGATCTTTATTTTGATGGTTACTGAAGCGCGATGTTAAATCAGAGACCATAAATTATGTTATTATGAAGGATCAATGTCACAGATCCAGCTGATAAACTTCTGAAAGTTGTTCATTGTTCTTCAAGGTGATTTTCAGGTCATTGATTAATCCATCTGCAACATCATAAACCCAGCCGTGTATGTGCAGATCTTGACCATTTTCCCATGCGCTTTGAACAATTGAAGTTTTTGCTAAATCGTACACTTGTTCAACAACGTTTAATTCCACAAATCGATCGAAACGTTGTTTTTCATCTTCAATGGCGTTGAGTTCTTGTTGATGAAAACGGTAAGTATCCTTAATATGTCGAATCCAATTGTCAATTAATCCAATGTGCTTATTTGTCATTGCTGCTTGAACCCCCCCGCAACCGTAGTGTCCACAAACAATGACATGTTTAACCTTGAGTACGTTTACGGCATAGTCAAGTACGCTTAACATATTCATATCGGAGTGTACGACCATGTTTGCAATGTTCCGGTGTACAAATACTTCACCTGGTTGGGCTCCAATGATTTCATTTGCAGGGACACGACTGTCTGCACAGCCAATCCAGAGTAGTGGAGGATTTTGACCTTTTGACAGACGTTGGAAAAATTCAGGATCGCGTTCCATGTGACGATCGACCCATTTTTTGTTGTTTTCGAGTAATTGATTATAAAATGTTTCCATGTTTTTTTCAGGATTTGAATGAGAAATTGGTGATACTATGTTTGATGTTGATGCCAATTGAATATCGATGAGTTCAACTGTAATTTTCTTTTCAATCGCATCATATGTTACAAAATTTTCGATGATTTCGAGTGCGTCATAATCAATAGACTTGCATCGGCTACCATCGATCACTAGTTTTGTGTTTTCTTTAAGCTTTTGTAGGGTTTCGTTGATGCTGGCTTTATTCAAATAGGTCAATTCTTCGGATAATTCCATCACCACAATATCATTTCCGGCATATTCATGACGTTTGATGGTGTAGTTGTTTTTGTAATTCTTGCGAAGAATAAAGAAAATGGCAACCCCCATACCGACGGCAATACCTTTGAGCAGGTCGGTGAGCAGAACTCCTGTAATGGTGACCATAAACGGAATAAACTGTTCATACCCCAATTTATATTGCTGTTTGTATAGACCTGCATTTGATAATTTATATCCAACCATTATTAAGATAGCTGCCAATGCTGCTAGTGGTATTTTATTGAGTAAAGGGGCTAAGAATACAACCGCTAAAAGCAACCAAATACCATGAAAAATGGTGGATAATTTACTTTTCGCACCTGAATTCACATTGGCGGAACTTCGCACAATTACCTGCGTAATGGGTAAACCGCCGACTAAACCAGAAAGAATGTTTCCAACACCTTGTGCTTTCAACTCCAAATTGGTTGGTGTATGGTGCTTTTCTGGGTCAAGTTTATCTGTAGCTTCTACGCTCAATAATGTTTCTAGACTTCCAACCAGAGCGAGTGTTCCACCGATAATATATACGTTCGGATTACTTAGGAAAGTAAAATCAGGAAAAGACAAAATAGCGTTGAATTCATTGAATGATTTCACCACAGGTAACTGAACGAGGTGCTCGGAAGAAATAGCAAGTGCTGGAAGAATGAACTGGAACAATCCGTTCATTCCAATGGCCAATGTTACAACAAATAGTGCACCAGGCAGCAACTTGAAAAGCTTAACCTTCTTCATAAATGGTCGATCGAATAAAATCAACAACCCCAAGGAGAGTGCGCCGATAACAATAGATCCAAGTTGAAGTGATCCAAACGCGTAGATGATTTCTGAAAAGGTATTGTGGCCATCGGGTTGAACAAAGGATTCATCACCAAAGAAGTCAGCGTCGTAACCAACTAAATGAGGAATTTCTTTTAGAATCAATGTAATACCAATGGCAGCAAGCATACCTTTAATCACCGCACTTGGGAAATAATTGGCCAATATTCCAAGGTTAAGAAAGCCAGCAATCACTTGAATAATTCCTCCAATTATTACGGCAAGTAGGAACGCTTCAAAACTGCCTAATGTAGCAAGTGCACCAAGAATTATGGTAATTAAGCCAGCAGCAGGACCGGATACACCTATCCGACTTCCACTTAATGTACCGACTACCACACCTCCAATTATTCCGGCAATTATTCCAGAAAAAATATTGGGTAACCCATTTATACCAGGAACGGATGTAGAGGCCAATCCAACACCGAGACACAGGGGTAATGCAACAAGGAATACGACTAAACTAGAAGGTAAATTTTCTTTCAGAAAGAGGTTGTTTTTTTTCATTTAATATTGAATTGATTGAAACAATTGAGTAGTCAAAAGTTATCAATGAATTCTGGAGGTGAAAAAGGAATGGAATGAAACCCTAGCATTGACAAAGCAACAGAACGATTGCAAATGGGTTCAACTTTGTTTATCAAAACATGCGAATAGAATGATAACTTTTCCCATTCAGGGTCAAGATCATCAGGGTCAAGAATAGGTGAAGTTATGCATCCATCTCCTTCATCTTCCTGTATTTCTTCAACAAATAAAGCGATTTGATTTTTCATGTTATCCGTTGAGAACTGAGAACTGAAGCACAAAAAACCTACTTGCCAAATAAACAATAGAAATAAAAACCTGCTGATATATTTTATTTTGAAAACGTTCACGTACACTAAGCTACACTTTTCGAATGAATGTAAGCAGTTAAAGTCTGCGAATTACGCGATAACATTCAAAGATTTACCAACTTTTATAAACGCGGCAATCGCTTTGTCTAAATCTTCGATCGAATGCGCAGCAGAAATTTGCGTTCGAATGCGCGCTTGACCTTTAGCTACAACAGGGTAGAAGAATCCAATAGCATAAACACCTTCATGAAGTAACCGATCGGCAAATTCTTGAGAAAGCGCAGCATCATAAAGCATGATTGGCACAATAGGTGAGTCTCCAGGTTTAATATCAAATCCAGCTGCAATTATTCGTTCCTTAAAATACTGTGTGTTGAATTCAAGTTTATCGCGTAATTCTGTCGTTTCACTTAGAATTTCAAAAACCTTGTTTGACGCACCAACGATGGCTGGTGAGAGTGAATTTGAAAACAAATAAGGTCGTGACCGTTGACGCAACAATTCAATGATTTCCTTCTTACCTGTTGTATATCCGCCCATTGCTCCACCAAGTGCTTTACCGAGCGTTCCAGTTATTATGTCTACACGTTCCATGCAGTTGTGGTATTCAGGAACACCACGTCCGGTTTTCCCAATGAATCCAGCAGAGTGACATTCATCTGTCATAACAAGCGCGTCATACTTATCTGCTAGATCACATATTTCATTCATTTTGGCAATATCGCCATCCATTGAGAAAACTCCATCAGTCACAATTATCCTGAACCGTTGGTTTTGTGCTTTTTTTAATTGCTCTTCTAAATCTGACATGTCGGAGTGTTTGTACCGATAGCGCTGTGCTTTGCAAAGGCGAATTCCATCAATAATGGATGCATGGTTAAGCTCATCAGAAATGATCGCATCCTCTTCTGTAAACAACGGCTCAAATACACCTCCGTTCGCATCAAAAGCTGCGGCATAAAGGATGGTGTCCTCAGTTCCGTAAAACGCAGCAATCTTTTGTTCGAGTTCTTTATGGATGTCTTGAGTTCCACAAATGAAACGCACAGATGACATACCGTAACCACGTGTGTCTAATGCGTCTTTTGCCGCTTGAATAACCTGTGGATGGGAAGATAATCCCAAGTAATTATTAGCACACATAACGACCACTTCTTCGCCGGTACTTACACTTACACGAGCGCCTTGTGGGGTAGTTATAATTCGTTCACGTTTAAAAATACCTCCTTCTTGAATGGCTTGAAGTTCCTGTTGAAGATGCTGTTTAAGTTTTCCGTACATGTTGTCAGATTTGAGCCAAATATAGCAAATCCAACGGGATGAATTTCGGTCAACTTTAGAAATTCCATTTCATGTTTCGCTCATCGAGCATAGCAAATGAAATCTTATAATTTAATTTAGGTGTTATTTGATTTCCGTCAGATGCGATCACATATAATCCGATACGCAGTCTTCGTTTGGATAGTTTGAAATTACGCTCCAGACCAGCAAATAATTCATAATGTTCCCAGTCAAATTCCTTTACGTACAACATTCCTCCTCCAACGACTAAACCGATACCTGTTTTTTTCATGAAGGGAATTTTGTTGATTATGGCCCCGTTATCGTGGTGAACGAAGTGGAATTCGAGTGCAATATCTTTAGAGGGTAGAGAGGAGTCTTGTGCTTGGAATGAATACAGCGGATTGGAGAACCAAAATGGATCACTTCGACGTTGAAATTTGAAATCAGCCAATTGGAGGTTTTTCGCACTCAAAAACTTACTTCCTGATACGTGATAAGATGAGGTTCCTAGTGTTCCTATTTGAAATGTCTGCATTATTCCAACTCGCGCAAATTCATGGTCAACAATACTTCCAAAAAGTTGTGGAATTCCCCTTTCATAAGTCGCATAAAACGTTGGAAACTTAGAACCGAGGACGACCTTTCGATAAGGTTCGCGCATGTACTGTTGTTTCGGGGTGTACTTAATTGTCGCTTCAGCAACTACGGCACGATAAGATTGAAATGCTTCCGGATCGTTATTGGGGATACTTTCATCTAAAAAGTCCAAGAAACGGTACCCTTCGATGCTTCGGCGTTCTGAAAACTCGGTGTTGGCATCCAAATAAAAGCCGTTGAAGAGCTCATAATCATGACCAATTGTACCTGCCGTTGTTTCGATGAAGTTATCGCGTTTATACAATTGAGATATTGCGTCGAACGTTCGAATAACATCAAAATCATGCGAAAACTGAAAATAAGCTGTTCCAAAATGAAACGGGTCATACCTGTAGCGCCACCAAGTTCTCCCTTTTAAATCAGCATTTAATATTCCCATGGACATTTCGGTATACGAATCAAGCGTCCGTTCATCTGCCCATTTTTTAAAGTAAAATAAACTGGGAGCTACACGTGGACCAGCGATATATAGAGGTCGAGTAGTTGCTGCAATTGAACTAATTGTCCATTGGCTTTTATTTTCCCTGTTTCGGTGATCGATCCCAAACCAGAGTACCTTAAGAAAGGTTAACTTATTAAATAACCGATCTACAGAGTCGATGTATTCTTTTCTGTTTTGTACATCCCGAATACTGTCTTTCGCAATTATAAACGCTTTCTCCTCAAGTGTTAGATCAACTTGTCTTTTATCACTCCAAAAAGTAGAGTCTTTCTCATACGCCTCTTTCTCCGTAACCGCTAATTCATTTGAAAAATACTTTGGCGAAAAATTTTTGTTAAGGGAATAATTTGAAAACAAGGCTATGGTGCGGCATGTTGAGCTTTCTTCTTTATATTTTACGCCATAATCTAACTCTTGCTTTGCCAAAACACATACACTGTCTCCTGGATGTTCAAAGGTTTGACGGATGGTAAAGTGGTCATATACCAATAAGTTTCCTTTGTTCATGGTCAGTTCTAATTTCTGAACCAACCAAAGCGAATCAATCACCCAGATATAACCTTCCAATGTTGTGGTAGCCGTCAACCTTGGAAGTATTTTTATTTTATGAATTTTTCGACCGTTTTCTATGTACTGTTCTTCGAGTCGGTACTTATATGAAAGAATTCCCGGACCAGAAATTGGCGAGCTCACGGGAGATTGATGTAAATCGTCCAGGTGCAACAGGTTTTCAAAGAAATTAAAGTTGGATTTTACTGTGGTAGTGTAGTATAGATTCTTGTCGTTTCCGCGTTTATCATACGCATTTCTAATTTCTTTTACTTTGTTCGGTGGTGAATATGATCTATTGAGTTGAATTTCAACTAAGTTCATGTTATTCGCGAGTTCTGTCTGTTCTTTGCGGTCTTCAGCGAATGGATCATCAATTGTCGGAGGAGTTGGAATGGCCTCTTTCTTTTTTTTCTTTTTACCTTCTTTTTTATTTTCTTCTTCTTTACGGTCAATTTTTTCACTCGCTCTAATGTAGACATCTACAGTGTGCGGGTAATTCCAGGGATTTATTTTGTCGCGAATTTTAACGACATTGAGCATAATGTCACGACCGGGATTGCTTTTTTTAACAGAAACCTCTATGTCTTCTAGCTCATTAATTTTTATTGGAAAGAGCTGTATATCCCGCCTGGTTGCTTGTTCATTTACAACAATATACGACTCACGTTCTTGGTAGCCTTGTGCGTTAAAAACAATAAAATACTCCCCTGGATAAAGTTGCAATTCGTAATAACCGTTTGCATCGGCAACTGTGCGTAATTCAGCGTTGTTTTTAATATAAAGTTTCGCAAATGGAATTGGGATATTCCGCTCATCGCTAATGGTACCAGATAGTATTTTTTGACCCAACAATACTGTTGAAATCAAAACAAATACACCACCAACGAACCATTTTCTCATGTGAATCTAATCAACTTTATTTGTGTAATACAATTACTTGATAAACAGATCATTTAACGTATTGTTCCCGAACGCCTATTCAAGGTATAACTGTGAAATCTATTTTACGCCTTCTCTTCTGCTTGTGCTTTTTCATTGAGAAAAGCCATATGTTTATTCATACGCTTTGTCATCCAGCGCTTGAAAAAAAACATACCAAAAGCAATGGCAACAAAGAAGTAATAAAACCCCCATTTGGCAATTCCGTCCGTAAAACTCATGTATGTAATGATTATGAACATGATCACTCCGGCGCTTAACCAGAAATATTGCATAATTGTGTTGTATAAACGCATAGCTATTTTTTTAGTTACTTAAATCAATTCGACCTCTCGGCTTAAGAAATTCATAATATGAAAAGTCTTGTTTTGTTCGGATACCGTCTCCATAGACAATCCCTTTTGGGGATTTTACAACCACATTGTTTTTGGTGTAGATTGAGCTGTCGCGCTGGTTCCAATTTAAACGTTCCGTCTCTAGTCGTTGTTCTTTTGCGTGATTAATGAGTTGAACAGAGTCCTGGACAAACAGTTCACCTTTGTCAAAATTCACTTCACCATAGAGCGCTGTTAAAGTGGAAACAATTTCTCCATCCTCTGAGAAAAAATTCACCTTAATTCCATCACTCAATTTAGTTAATGCTTCAGGCCGAGAAAATGTTTCTGCCAATGTGGCAAAAATTTCAACTCTCGCATATCCTGAATCGGTATAAAAAACGTGCAAATTTTTGGTGACTTCATCGGGCGCTTTCGGGTCAAAAGTCACTTTTTGAATGTCATCAAGGTCATTTACGCATGATAGCAATAGAATTGGACTTGCAAGTATAATTAGTGCTTTTTTCAACGGATTAGATTTAATCTAATTTTCGCTTTCTGAACCATTTGTCGAATGCCGATGGTGCAAGAATCAATCCAAGATTGAATCGGATGTATTGTTCATTTGTAGCATTTGGCGATGATGAGGTGCGCTCGGCAAATGCACAGCCAATTTGAATTGAACTAAGAGAGTTTTGTGCCAAAATTGGAATACCAAATCCAACCGTTAGGCCACGTTCATTTAGCCGGCCACCTGCGTTATCTATATACGGTAAATTCCCTTGGAAATAGCCAATACGGTACCTAACACGTTCCATAAAGTTAGTCGAAGCAGTATTTTCATTAAACTTTCGTTCAGGGGTGTACTGTACACCTAGACTAATTCTACTGGTATTCGAAAATTGACCTGGTGTATTAAAAGTACTGCTGAATTCAGACCAGTTTTGGTTGCTGAAACCAATATGAATACCTAATTCAGAATTTCGAATGGAATTATTTCGTCGCGTGTCTTTGAACCAAAAATTGTAATTAATTCCAACTTGAAGATTGGTTGGCAGCCTCAATTGACCACGCATATTTTCGCTCTTAAACAACGTGTCATAATCCAACGGATTTCCAGCCACGCCATAGAATAAGTATTCATTTTTTAGTACGTTGAGTTGCTGCCCTGGTTCGATTACAACAGAAGTTTTCAGTTGGTGATTTGATTTAAATAGGTGCTCAAAATGAGCGCCTAACTCGTAATGAAATGACTTGAAGCGAATAGCATTCCAATCAATTCCACCATCAATGGAGTTCGCATCAATCAACAGGCTTCTTCTTTCGTTAGTTATCGTTCCGAACAAATAACTAAAATTACCGCCGAAACTCAATACGGTGTTCTTTTTATTGATCACATTTGCGCTTAGACCTAGAAATACTTTATTGATTGAGCCATTTCCCAAGTAGGTATACTCAATCGAATCTGAACCGAGCAAGAATTTCTCGGTGACTTCATAACCTCTTTTTGAGAAGGGTTTTAGCCCAAACGCAAGCCCATACCTTTTCTTAAGAGTAAAAGCCATTGCGAAGTGATCAAGCGTTGCGATTGAATTTATAGTAGATAATTGCCCATTCGTATAAAACGATGTGTGGTTATTGATTCCTGTTGAAAAAAGAGGGATTCCATCAGCTAGTCGACTGTAGCTGCTCGGGTTGGCGGTATTTGCATAAGTGGAGTCGAAGTAAGATATGTTGTTCATTCCTAAACCAATTGCTCCTGGATTTTCACTGCCGTGTGATTCGCCGAATCCGTATGAACTGTATGGTGAAGAGGTTGTCAATTGCGCATGTGTCAAGCCTGACAACAGGAGTACGAGAAAAGTAAGAATGTTAATGCGCATGGAATGAATAAATTGCATAAATACCTTTTAAGGTAAGATTTTCGTCCACAAAGATGACATTTTTTCGGTCGAAATCAAAGTAGCCATGGTCTCCACCGGTCACAAAAATCGTTAAGTCAGGATATTGAGTCAGATAAGATTCTATCATTCCATTTATTTCATGTTGTATTCCATTTTGAACGCCCGACAGAATCGACTCCGCAGTAGAATTTCCGATTAACGAAATTGGTTCATGAGTTGCATTCAGCAATGGTAGACGACCAGTATCTTGGTGCAAGCTGTTAAACCGAAGTCGTAAACCGGGCGCTATTGATCCCCCGTGATATACATTTTTTTCATCAATGAAGTCAAATTTTATGCACGTGCCTATATCAATGACTAGTTTAGGCGAAGCTGAATTTTTTTCAATTACTGCTGCTGCATTACATAGTCGATCCATTCCTACCGTTTTCGGAGAAGTATAGTAGTTGGTAAATGGCATGGTTGTATCCTGATCAATAAATTGAGCCTGAGTAAAAAGATCTTTCAATAATTCATGATGCGCTTCTTGGATGACAGAGGAGATAATTACTGGTAGATGCAGATTAGAGTTCTGATTACTATACCATTGGTGAAGGTCATTCAGCGGCATCCGGAATACCTCATTCAGATTCCCATTGATAAATACACCAATTTTCACAGAAGTATTGCCTGCATCAATGGCTATGAGCGACAGTGGATTGTCCATGAAACAAAGATACATTAACAAAATCAAAAAAAATGATTCGTTAGTTATTGTGAAATGATTAATCTTCTTATCTTTGCCGCCACTTATCACGGTAAGTTTAGGTTGGTGATGTAGCTCAGTCGGTAGAGCAAAGGACTGAAAATCCTTGTGTCGGCGGTTCGATTCCGTCCATCACCACAAAAAGAGGAAGCCTAGGCTTCCTCTTTTTATTTCAAATGGTTTTTTCCTTTAAAAACAAAATCACCAAATCTTATAAAGCCATCGAATCACCCAGACCCAAAAGGCTATAAGAATGAGAAGTCCCAAAATGACACCGACAATTCCAACTACCTTAATCAGTTTTATACTGAATGAATCTAAATCCCTGTTTAGTCTGGCATTATGTGCGTAATTCTCATTATCTATACGTTTTCTAAAGAGGGAGGAAAATGGCATTTTTTCATTGTTTTTCATTCAAACTATTTTCATAATTGGTTTCGTTCTAAGAAGTCCTCAGTCAAAAAGACTACTTAAGTTGTATGGTTTACTCAACCTTAATGATGAGTTAACGAGAATCAATTTTGAACAATTAATTCTTTAAAATAGTCGTTAATTAAACGATTCATCCCTGTTTTCCATCCACATTTTTTTTGCAAACTCCTTTACGGCAGGATTTGCGGCTTTAAATGCCTCGTCAAATTTGTACTCTCCTCCCATTGGTTCGTCAAACGCATCAATTCGCATGCTTCCGCGCATCGCATGTTTGAGTGATCCCTCGTACATGATCAACTTGAGCGCACACGGACTTACATCGCTTCGGCATGCGGTTTTATACATCGTCCATACTTCGGCAATTCCATTTTCATTTTCATCAGAAATTTGAATAGCATTATTAATGAATTCAGCGGTTAAATCAAATTCGCAGTCATTTACAAATTCTTTGATCTTCCAAGTTTCCTTGTAGCTGTTTGTCAACGTATCCAATAGGTAATGATGGGCATAGAGGTGAGTGGATTCGTAGGTAAATTCATATTCCCTATCTTCTCTTGTAGACGAGATAAATGAGAGTGTAATAATGTGTTTGCCCTCAGCATCATCCCATGCTCCGGCGTAAACTAACGTACCTTTGGGTATGGCAGTACTTGGTAATTTTCTTTTTTCCAAGGAAGATAACCCTGAAACGGAAACTTTCTCCATTTCTTGATCCTGTTTTACCTCAACTTTCTCTTGCTCTTTCGGTGCGTTTTCCCCGCAAGATTGTAGACTAAATAGGAGTAAACCGATAATATATAACTTTTTCATGAATAGTGATTTTGATTGTTAAATGTAGAAAAGATTTTGTGAAGGTATACGCTCAGCACGAATTAATATTACACTCAGATCCTTAGCTCAACTTGAATAGTTCGATAAACTAATCGTTCAGTTCATTTTACTTTAGTTAACTTCGACTTGTTTTTCTCAAATGCCAGTAAATAATTCACAATTGCTTGCCTATTTGTCCGGCTCAATGAGTTGGGGAGGTCTAGAAATGAACCACGTTAAGAATGCCTATTGGATGCATCAACGTGGACATGAAGTGGTGCTTATTGGGCTAAAGGATTCTCCGTTTTTGAAAGCTGCAATTGCTTATGGTTTAACTGTTGTTTCTATTGAACGACACCGGAAGTATTACGATTTCAAGAAGGCGTATAAACTTGCAAAAATCCTTGCGTCAATTGAAGTGACACACCTTATTTTACGCGACAATCGTGATTTGAGTACAGCCGTTATGGCCAAACGTTTTTCGAAGCGCAAGATTCATTTATCCTATTTCATGGAGATGCAGCTCGGCGTAAAAAAGAAATCACTGTTTCATACCTTACGTTACCGAAACATAGACTTGTGGTCTTGTCCGCTTGAATGGCTAAAGACGCAAGTGTTGACGATGACGAATATGCCAAAAGATCGTATAGTTGTTGTTCATTCGGGAGTAGAATTGTCGCGATTTTCTCATCTTCCAGATAAAGGTAAGGCACGGCAGCTATTGGATTTACCAAGTGAATTACCGATTGTTGGTTTGATCGGTCGATTTGATCCGCACAAAGGTCAACTTTTACTAATCGAAGCGCTAAAGTTACTTCAATCAACATCCGTTCAGTTGTGTCTATTGGGCGAATCTACCCGTGAAGAAGGAAATGATTACGAAATTCAGATGTATGATTCTATCTCGCGCCTGGGCTTGGCTGATCGTGTTCATATTCGCCCATTTAGAGAAGATATTGAAACGTTTTACTCAGCGATGGATATTATTCTGATGGCTACGAAAGCAGAGACCGTTGGAATGGTAACAATAGAAGCTCTAGCTTCTGGTAAACCGGTAATTGCTACGAACACAGGAGGTAGTCCGGAAATACTAAAATTTGGTCAGTTTGGTCGATTGGTTAAACCGTCTGATCCTGAGGAATTATCCTTGGAAATTGAGGCTGTCATGAGTGGTAAGTGCACGTTTAATCCGAATGACTTGGTTCAACGAGCGGCCGATTTTGATCATAATTCAGTTTGTGAACGTGTTGAACAGTTATTGAAATTGAAAACAGCGTAGCTTAACCTGTTTATTTCGAGGTTTTGTCCATGAATTCTAAAAGATAAGAATCTTTTGAAAAGAGTTCGCTGATGAGGTTGTATGAAACGATTACTTCGGGCATACCTGCAGCATAGGGACCGATTTCGTATTGATTGTAACTAAAAACAAGTCCTTGTGGGGTAATACTAAATTGATCTGCAAGTTCAAAATCCCCACTACCTGGGGTGAAATTCCAAGCTGATTTTCCGTTCTGCTTGATAAAATGTTTTTCCACCAAGTTTTTTAATGGTTTTCCGTATCCCGGCTTAAATAAGTCACTTAATTGAATGATTTTCCCATTTCGAAGATCAAAATTTAAAATGGTTAGCTGCATTGAAGGATGAGCGGCACCATAATAATAGGAATCGTTACTTACACTTATTACAATATGATTGAGACCACGGTCGAGCAGTTGACAGGTTACAGATTCCGTATACGCCTCCCCGCTTTCCTCGAGTAATGTAATAGCTTTTAGCCATTCGCCGATTGTTGATATTCGTTTTTCGCCATTAATGGCTGTGCGGAATATAGCATCATTTATTCGCTTTTCAGCTGCTTTGTCCTCCATGTTTACTTGACCGATTTCCATTTCACGGTAGGAGCAAAATTCTGTAAGGTCTTCATCTTCTTTGTCCGGATCAAAACAGGCTTCTTTTTTCTGTTTTTTAGTTTTCCATGTATACGTAATGGGCTTGGGTTGTTCCTCTTTTTCGGCGACTACAATAGTACTGTCTGAAGGAGTTTTAGCTTTAATTTTTTCCTCAGTTGTACTCGTGTCTCCACATTGAGAAGTTAAGAACGCGAATGAAATCAAACTGATAAATGGAATAAACTGTTTCATGATAGTGATTTAATTAGTTCGAATTTAAAACAAAAAAACCGACTTTCGTCGGCTTTCGTTAGGCTGCTTTCTCGCACAATAATTTTAAGCGATCTTTTGCGCGTTGTAAGTACACGTTGATTTGTTTTTCTGGGATATCCATTAATTGTGACATTTCCTTTCCAGATAAATTGAACAAGAAGCGATAAGTAATAAGTACCCGGTCACGCTCTGATAAATGTGTCATCGCTTTTCGTATCGTGCGTAATCTACTTTTATCAATGGATTTGTCCATCGCTATATGATCCTCTAATTGCATTCCCTGTAGTGGAATACAATCCATTTTATTTAGTTTTCGAATGGCATCAAAGCAATGATTTTGGGTTAGTCTGTATAACCATGATTTGAAGTTTCCTTTGCTTGCATCGTAGTAGTTTACTTTCTCAATCGCTTTGATTATTGCGTCTTGAGCAAGGTCTTCTGCCAGGTGTTTATAACGTTGAGGTAACGAACGTTGAGCAATAATTCGAAAGTAGTCCATCTGCTCAGAGATGAGTTGCACATTTGATTTCATAGCTTGGGGATTTAACAGTTCTAAGTCCCTTTAACGTAGAAAAGAAAATTTTGTTGTATTCAATCAAATTTTTGTTTGTGCGATCTTGAATAATTCTGCTTTACTATTGATATTGAGTTTCCGATAAATTTTTTTCACATTCATTCGCACATTATCGATTGAAATATCGTATTTGTCTGCGATGAGTTTATAGCTCAATCCCTCAAGAATACCATGAGCAACATCTGATTCTCGTTTTGTCAAGTTGTCGAAAACACCTGATCGACGCTGAAAAAAGTTAATTACTTTTTTGGCAATTTTAGGGGTCATGTATGCGCCATCATTTTCAAGGCAAGAAAAGACTTCTTGAAAATTCATAACAAAACTCTGTTTGTCAATGTAACCAACTGCGCCTAATTGAAGTGTTTTAAAGATTGTATCTGGGTCATCTTTAATAGTATTCATAACAATGGAAACGCCTGGGGTTTTCTCTAAAATCTTTGGAATTGCCTCCAGTCCATTCATCTCAGGCATGATTATATCGAGGAGTATAACATCTGGTTGGATTACAGATGCTAAAAATTCTGTTGGATCAGAAAAAATGTGTTGGCAAGTGAATCCGGACAAATCGTTTATGTGGCTTTGTATTAATTGAGCCAAATAAATATCATCTTCAACAATAATTACCTGTTTCATTTGATTAAAATTTAAGTTCGAGTTGGAGCCCATGTCCTACTGGATTAATAGATAAGAGGAGTACGCCAAAATTGCGATTTGCCCGTTTACGTATATTTCTGATCCCATTTCCTGCGGATTTAAGGTCTGAAATATCGGTAAGATTACCATCGTCAACAATCACAATGTGCAATGATTTATTTTTCAACAGAATTGATACTTCAATGTGTTGGCAGTCTGCGTGTTTAATGCAATTGTTTACTCCTTCGAAAACACACAATTTTATATCACGATACATTTCTCCAGAAATTCGATGTTTACTGGATTCGTCTTTCGTCAGTTGGTAGTTTATGGGTGTGTTTCTGAGTGTAATTGAAAGAAAGTCTTCAATATCGATATACAAATCCTGAATTGTGTTTTGCGGTCTCGACATTGATTCAATAAACGCTCTAATGCTGGTTAGTACCTCTTTTATTCCTTTATCAAGACTTACTTTTTGTGGGATCTCATCTTTTAATGAGTTAGAGATAAGCAGCAGTCGTGTAAGTATAGTTCCAGCTTCGTCATGCAGATCCATTGCAATTCTTGTTTTCGTCATTTTTTCAATTAGGTGAAACTGTCTGTAGTAGAATGCACTTAATATACTCAGTGAAATGGCCAGTAAGGAAATAGCGATTATGAAGCTTTTGCGCTCATAGAACGGAACTACAGCGTGTAGCAGAATTGTTTTTGTTTGAACTATTTCCCCATATGGATTAATCATTCGCACATCCAATTCATGAGTACCGTAAGGTAAATTAGATATGTGTATCGAATTTTGAGTTGAAATGCGCGTCCAGCCTGATTTGCTTATGCGGTAATCGAAGTTATAATCATTCCCATGAGTGTAATCAAAGTTTGAAAGTTGAATCGTAAGATCTTCAGTTCCGGTGTTGAAATAAATTTGCTCTTGGTTTATGTTTGCAAATGATATTCTTTGCCGATTGAATATGTCTTTGGTTTTTTCAACGTTGGTAATTAAAAACGCTGACTTAAATTTTATGTTTCCAATAGTAGTTGGATCGATAATGTCATACATGTTTAGTCCCCCAAAAATGAGTTTCCCATTAGATAATTTAGTTCCAGATTTGAAATTGTATTCTTGATTTTTAAGATTATTTGAAGTTTTTAAGAACATTGGAAATTTACGGCCACTGTCAAAAATTGTAATTCCACCGAAGGTTGAGGCCCATATTCTACCTTGATTGTCTTTAAGTAACGACGCAACATTTTCATTCGAAATTTCATTTGATTTATAAATGTATCTGATCTTTTTAAGGTGTTTTGGATGAAGAATGTGAATACCGCCTTCCGTTGCAACCCACAATTCGTTTGCATTATTTATTAAAATGTCACGTACTTTTAATTGATTTGTTGCGTAGGTTGCTTTTCGGACAATTTCCCAATTTCTGCTTATTTCGATGCGTTCAACCGAAGTATTTGTACCCAAATAATACTCATTCGCATGTATTCCCTTGACTATAGAATATACTGATTTTTTAGTGTTGATTTGAATTGTTTTAATGTACCCAGAAGATGGATTAAACAATACGACACTTCCTCTTCTTCCTAGCATAAGCGTGGTATCATTTATCTCCTCTATCGCAGTTGAAAAATCATTAACTAGGAGGGATTTATTCATGATACGAATAAACTTTCCTCGTTTAAAATCATAATAGAAAAAGCCATCACCTTCAGTTGTGGCGTATAGTTTTCCTTTATGCCATGCAGCATCGAATAAAGGAGATGGACCAAATGTTAGTTGCTTAATACGATTCTGATGAAACATATTCATACCTGGAAAACCCAAAAAATAAATGGTTCCATCTGGTCCCTCAATTATCTTTCGTCTTACACGGATTGGACCATCATCGTATAACTGGTTGTCATCAATAAACCCATTTTGCTTGGTGGACATCGTCAGTTTAATCAATCCTTGATTGCTTGCTATAAAAATGGTTTGGTCATTTATTTTAATTACCGAACGCAACTCAGTATTGTTTTTTTTATCAATATACCGCAGAAATCGACCATTGAGTCCTTTGAAAAATGCTGTACGCCTATCGATAACTCCAAGTGGTTGAGCGTTAATGTCTTCCGCAAAATATGATGCTTTCAGTATTTCTTTATTTACCGGATCTTCAATTAATTGCTTGTTCGAATCGATGCGATAGATTTTTTCACCAGTATTAAAATATAGCCTTTTTCCATCCAATGATTTAACACAGGCAGATTCGATATGGGTAGAATTCAGTTGATAACTATGTGTTTTTTTGAGCGACCTCAAGTCGATTTCAATGAGTGCGTCATAATAAGAATTAGGTCTGCTAAGCATTAGCTTGTTGTTATAAAAGGTAAGCGTCGAACGGAAGGGGTTGTCGAAATGAGCACGTCGTATGACAGTGTTTTTTTTACTCAACAAAAGTTGACCATTCTCAAAATAATAAGCGCCTAAATCGCCTTGAAATGCAACTGTTGCTATCGGCGAATTAAAAATCTGCTTGAATCGCGCCGTTTTTGGATTGAGTTGAATTAAACCTTCCTTAATGGACAATAAGTAGATATAAGCACCTCTTTTGACCAATTTGAGAACCTCGTCAGAACGAAAGAATCCTGTTATATTGGAACTATTGTAATTAATGAAATTATAGCCATCAAAGCGCGTAATACCCTTGGAATTGGCAATCCATAAGAAGCCATCATCATCTTGGACAATATCGTTTATTGTGTTTGAACCGAGGCCGTCATAAATGGTGTATTTTTTTTCAGCCAGATTGAAGGCTGAGGAATGTGTTGAGCCTAAACAGAAAAGGAGAAAAACAATAAATTTCCAGCTCATGAGGTTCTTTAAAAGGTCGTAAAGGTAATTGCTTTTTGTCGATCTACATTTAAAACTGCCTTCTTCCGAGTTGCTAGATGGAAATTTATTACTGAATGAGCGCTTGCAGTTGTTTCGTAGTTTTTAGTTTTAACTTTCGAAGGATATTTCTTCGATGTGTATCGATCGTTGATTTGCTCAAGAATAATCGAGTAGCAATTTCGGTACTGGAAAATCTACGAGAATGGGATGGTCTTAGCCGATACACAGCTCAAATTCGAAAAAAAGGAGTTCGACGCTGGAAAAGTAATCGATGAAATTTTACTTGAACCGGGTGATTTTCTTTATATCCCTCGCGGCTTGACACATGATGCCTATACGGATGAGAACCATTCATTGCACGTTACGACCGGTATGCTCGGTTATACATGGTCGCAATATATGATTGAATCGATTGTACACCTTTCAAAAACCGACAAACAATTTCGTCGATTTATTCCTTTGGGAATCATAAACTCAAATCAACCTGATTATACCACTCAAGTGAACGATCTACTAGAAAAAATAAGGGAACAACTTATGACAAAGTCTGGGTTGGATCGTTTTTCAAAAGAGTTGTATGACAAGCAAAACGATTGTACGTCAAATCTATTAGCTGAAGTAATGTCATTGGATCAGGTTAATTGTGAGACGAATATTGTGAAAAGAGAGGGAATTTCCTTTTCGATTTCCCAAAGAGAAGATGTGGTGTTTTTGAAATCAAGAGATACAGTGCTTGAGTTCCCTTCTTTTTGCCTGAATGTGCTAACATTTATAGAACATCAATCGGATGCATTTAACGTATTGCAATTACCTGATGACCTAGATGAGGAGGGTAAACTTGTTTTTGTTAAACGGTTGATTAAGGAGGGGATTTTAATCACATCCAATTGAATGGATGGTCTTTAAAAAAATCAATAGTAATAGTGTTAAGTTAACGAAGTGAAAAACACATTTGTATTGGTTCAGGTACATAGTTGAGAGATACCAAAATCTCGAGTTTAGCATATGGATTTGGATCGGTTATTAATTGGCAGTAATTCGATTTGACATGTTGAAAAGCACAAAACCAACCTCTATTAAAGTTGAATAATTGTATCTACTCTGTTAATGCAACTTTAATTTTCATTCAGAAAAGGCTTGATCTCTTTCATCATAAAACTGACTGAGGCAGTGCTTACTTCAAAACAATTTTCTGCTAAATTGTAATTGACTTCAAAGTGCATACCACCGTTTTCGGATAAAGTAATCCGCATGTCCTCAAATTTGAAAGGCATGAATTGTATTTTACGATCAAAACAGATCGGCTCGGTCTCTTTCATCGCCAGAAAATCTTCGTTCAGACGTTGGTTGACAAGCTGAACTAACTCATCCATCTTTTCAGGTTTGAATAATGAGGAAGGCTGAACAACAGATTCGTTTTCTGCGATTGAAAGAAAAAATTCACTTTTCCATGAGTAACGTCCTTTGAAGTCAGGTTTTCCCGTTTCGATTAATTTGTAATCACGCCAATAACATGTGTTCACAAGCTCAGGGAATGAATACTTTCCAGATTGTACGATTTGTTCATTGCATGACACAATAAAATACTTGAGTTCCTTAATAGAGTCTTCAAGTTCTTTGCGAATATAAAAAGTGCTGTCTTGAATTGTTTTTAAGTTGCGTTGCTGACTTAAAAGTTCTCCCTTAAGGTTGACAATATCGCTTTTGAGTAAATTAATTTTGTCAATTGCCAATGATTGAACCCCAAACAAACTGTCATTTAAGGCCTTGAGGCTATCGTTTTGTTTAGATAATACTTCATTCTTCACGTAAATGTTATTCGGGAACCACTTATCGTAATAGGTGCGGATGAAATTTTTCTGACTGTAAATCGTCGAACCAATTAACACGAATCCAATAACCAATAATAGGCGAAATTTCATGACATAAAAATAGATACTACAAGTACGATTGCTCTGCGGTAATTAAAATATCGTCAACAGTCTTTTGGGGAAAAACAATCGACTAAAACAATGATGTTACTTTTGGTAAGAAAATGATTGAGCCAATAACAAGGCTGTAAATAGCTGCAAGTAAAACAGCTCCGGCTGATATATCCTTAATCCGTTTAATCGATTCCTTGTGTTCTAATGTGATCTCATCGCATATCTTCTCAATAGTCGTATTGAATGCCTCGGTCAATAGGACCAAAAAAAGTGCACTTAAAATAAAAAGCCATTCCCATTGGGTGATTGAGAAAAACACGCCAAGAATTAAAACGCTAAAGGCCGAGATTATGTGGTATTGAAAATGACGTTCATTGCGCACAAGAAAGCCGATTCCACTCAACGCAAAGTGTAATTTTTGTAAAAATGTCCTCATGCAATCAAATTTACCTTCCTTTCGATGGATTGCCAGATATTTTGATGTAATTTTGCACACAGTTCATTGTTATATACTTATGAAGAAAGGTGGAGGGATCGGCCCTGTGAAACCTTGGCAACCTCCAATTTATGGAATAGGTGCCAAATCCAATCAGCATTCAGCTGAAAAGATAAGTAATGTGTCTCCCCAGCGCTTTTTTCATTTGTTCAATAGATTTTTATGATAACTATTAGACAACTTCTCGCATCGCGCATTCTTGTATTGGATGGAGCCATGGGTACGATGATTCAACGATACAAACTAACGGAACAAGATTTTCGCCATAATTGGTTTGAATCCCATCCATCTCCCTTGAAAGGAAATAATGACCTGTTATCTCTAACACGACCAGATATTATTCGTGATATCCATCGTGCCTACTTCGAGGCTGGTGCTGATATTATTGAAACAAATACATTTTCAAGCACTACCATTGCACAAAAGGACTACGGACTAGAAGCATATGTTGACGATTTGAATATTCAATCTGCCAAGCTTGCCCGTGAAGTAGCCGATGAATTCACTAAACTCTCTCCCGATAAACCACGTTTTGTGGCTGGTTCAATCGGACCAACTAATCGTACAGCATCAATTTCACCGGATGTCAATGATCCCGGATTTCGTGCCATTGACTTTGATGAACTCGTTCATGCGTATTACCAACAGATGAAAGGATTAAGTGACGGAGGTGTCGATATTTTCTTGATTGAAACAGTTTTTGATACATTAAATGCAAAAGCGGCACTGTACGCTGCAGATGTGCTGAAAGTTGATACGGGTATAGAAATCCCAATCATGGTCTCTGGAACAATAACCGATCAAAGTGGTCGAACATTAACTGGACAGACAACTGAGGCTTTTCTTATTTCGGTTAGCCATATGCCATTAATTAGCATTGGATTGAATTGCGCCCTTGGAGCATCAATGATGCGCCCCTATCTGCAAGTATTGGACAAGAAATCACCATTTGCTGTATCGGCTCATCCGAATGCAGGTTTACCGAATGAATTCGGTAAATACGATGAAACACCTGAGCAAATGGCACATCAAATCAATGAATTTCTTCAAGAAGGATTGGTGAATATCGTGGGTGGGTGTTGCGGAACAACCCCTGAACACATCCGATTAATTGCAGAGGCTGCGAAAAACGTGAAACCAAGAAAATTTAAGGGAAATGAGTGAGGTCACATTGCAATTATCAGGCTTAGAACCGTTAATCGTTACGCCTGAATCAAATTTTGTCAATATCGGTGAACGCACCAATGTTACTGGATCACGTGCTTTTTTGCGCATGATTAAAGAGGGTGATTTTGAAGCAGGTTTGGCAGTTGCACGCGAACAAGTTGAAGGTGGTGCTCAAATTTTGGACATCAATATGGACGAAGGTATGATTGATGGAAAGGCAGCTATGGTGCGTTTTCTCAATTTACTTGCGGCAGAACCCGACATTGCGCGTATTCCAATTATGATCGATAGTTCCAAGTGGGAAATTATTGAAGCTGGCCTAAAATGCCTTCAAGGTAAAGGTGTGGTGAATTCAATCTCATTGAAAGAGGGTGAAGCTAATTTTGTTCAACAAGCTACACAAATTAAACGCTTTGGAGCAGCGGTTGTGGTAATGGCATTTGATGAAAATGGTCAAGCAGATTCCTTTCAACGCAGAATTGAAATCTGTGAACGCTCCTACCGAGTGTTAGTTGATCAGGTAAAATTTCCACCAGAGGATATCATTTTTGATCCGAATATTTTTCCAGTGGCCACTGGAATGGAGGAGCACAATAATAATGCGTTGGATTTTTTCAATGCCACTAAATGGATCCGTGAACACCTTCCCGGTGCGCATGTGAGCGGTGGGGTTTCGAATGTTTCTTTCTCCTTTAGAGGAAACGATCGTGTGCGTGAGGCCATGCATTCTGCTTTTTTATACCATGGAATTCAACATGGCATGGATATGGGCATTGTCAATCCTTCCATGCTAGGGATATACTCAGCTATAGAGCCTTTGCTACTCGAATACGTGGAAGATGTCCTCTTAAATCGCAGGTCTGATGCAACTGAAAGATTGCTCGAATATGCCGAATCAGTGAAAGGAGTTGTCGATCGCAAACAAGCAGATTTGTCGTGGCGAGAACTTGATGTGAAAGAACGATTGAGCTACGCGTTAATTAAGGGTATCGCTGATTTTGTAGAAGGTGATGTTGAGGAATGTCGACAATTATTTGAACGGCCAATTGAAGTGATTGAAGGACCGTTGATGGATGGTATGCAGCGTGTGGGTGATTTATTTGGAAGTGGACAGTTGTTTCTCCCTCAAGTAGTAAAATCGGCCCGGGTAATGAAAAAAGCTGTTGCTGTTCTTTTACCCTACATTGAAGCAACGAAGGCAGGCGTATCTTCTTCAGCAGGAAAAATTATAATGGCGACTGTGAAAGGGGACGTGCATGACATTGGCAAAAACATTGTTGGTGTAGTGTTGGGTTGCAATAACTATGAGGTCATTGATCTTGGTGTAATGGTACCTACGGAAAAAATTATTCAGACAGCAATTGACGAAAATGCCGACGCAATAGGCTTAAGTGGATTGATTACTCCGTCCTTGGAAGAGATGGTTGATGTCGCCAAAGAAATGGAACGGGCAAAACTGAGTATTCCACTGCTTATTGGTGGTGCCACAACTTCAAAAGTACATACTGCGGTTAAAATTGAGCAAAACTATACGCTAGGTCAAACCGTTCATGTGAATGATGCCTCTAGAGCTGTTACCGTAGTGGAGTCATTATTGGGCTCTAAAAAGGATGATTTTGTTAGGCAATTGAAATTAGACTACGAGAGACTTCGTGAACACCACACCAAACACAGGGCTTCAAAACGCCTGATTAGTCTTGACGCAGCACGATCAAATGCGCTTCAGCTCGATTGGTCCGAATACGCACCTTCTGTGCCGAATAAACTGGGAGTTCAGGTTTTTAATCACTTTCCTATTAAAGACCTTGTTAGTTACATTGACTGGACTCCATTCTTCCAAACTTGGGAGTTGCATGGAAAATACCCGGAAATTTTAACGGATGAAGTGGTGGGTATTGAAGCATCAAAACTTTTTGTAGATGCACAGAATATGTTAGATCAACTCATAAAAGAGCAATGGTTGGATGCACATGGTGTGGTTGGAATTTTTCCAGCTAACAGTGAAGGAGATAGCATTAATATATACGACAGTTCGAGCAGTGAGGTAGTCGCAAAATCTCACACGTTACGCCAACAAACGGAGAAAACAAAAGGACAACCGAATGTGGCTTTAGCAGATTTTATCGCCCCAAAATCGTCAGGAAAAAAGGATTACCTTGGTGCTTTTGTGGTGACGACAGGGGGACGATTAGAGGATAAAGTCTGTGCGTTTGAACAAGATCATGACGATTACAATGCCATTCTTTTGAAAGCACTTGCCGACCGACTGGCGGAGGCATTTGCTGAGAAATTACATGAAGTGGTTCGTAGGGAAATCTGGGGATATGCAACCAATGAAAATTTGACGAATGATGAACTCATCAAAGAAGACTATCGAGGAATTCGACCGGCACCTGGTTATCCTGCATGTCCGGATCATACAGAGAAACTAACCATTTTTGAGTTGTTGAACGCGACAGAAAATACAGGTGTAATTCTTACTGAATCTTTAGCGATGTATCCCGCTTCTGCTGTTTCAGGCTGGTATTTTGCACATCCACAAGCCCATTACTTTGGATTAGGAAAAATCACAAAGGAACAAGTTGTGGATTTAAGTCGACGAAAAAATGAATCAATTGAAATGATGGAAAAATGGCTTTCGCCTTCGTTGGTGTAAAAGAAAAAGCGGCTCAAAGAGCCGCTTCCTTAACCTAACCTAACCACTATTCACTGAAAAAGACTCTTTCCTAAGAAAGAAACTTATTACCAAAAATAAAATTATATTGCGAACAGACAATAAAGAAATTAAGTTTCAGTGATAATAGTCATACTTGTCGATTTATCTTCATTTTAACTAGTTATAAATATACTTACAGCGATGAATAATGCGATTACATAGATTATATTAATTATTTCGTCTAAAAAAAATATATTGTATTATTGGAAACCTGATAAATAAAAAAACACCTGTTTTAAGTATGAATGCACGTTCAGAGAGTATAAAAATATATACGGATGGTTCTTCTAAAGGGAATCCGGGTCCAGGGGGTTTTGGGGTTATTATGCAGTTGGGAAAACATGTAAAGGAATTTTCAGTGGGTTACCGCCTGACAACAAACAACAGAATGGAATTAGGTGCTGTTATTTTTGCGCTTGAACAATTGAAGTCTGTTAATTACGTAATCGAAATTTATTCAGATTCAAAATATGTGATTGATGCCATTACGAAAGGGTGGGTGTTTGGTTGGAAAGCAAAAGGTTTTAAAGGAAAAAAGAATTCAGATTTGTGGTTAAAGTACCTATCCTTACATGACAAGTATACTATACATTTTCATTGGGTTAAAGGTCATAATGGGCACCCTGAAAATGAGCGCTGCGATCAATTGGCTGTTGAAGCGGCAGAAAAAGGACCACACCTTATCGATTTAGTTTTTGAAACGAATCAAACTTCTCAGTTAGATTAGTGTTGTAAATCTGATTTGACGACGGTCGTTGATTTAATAAAAGTGTAGATTAACGGGTGCGGAAGGTCGCGTGTTGATGAAATTTGTGGGCAAAATGAACAAGCAACAAAAAATGGATGTTTTTTTAGGCTAATGATTTCAGGTTCCTCAAAATGGTTGTAAGCTTCAATATCAATAATTTCATTCGTCAGCGCATGAATAAGTTGAGGATAGAGACTGTAACGCGCTGAACTTAATTCTACAGGAGAATGGTGGTTGTATAAATGAATAAACGCTTTTGAATGAGGTACAATACTAATGCGCTCAAATTGTTGTCCTTCAATTAAATTATCAGAAATGAGTTTTTCACCATTTGGGTTGAGGTGATAGGCATTTATAAGACCTTCAATAAAGAACCTTAGGCATTCCCCAGTTAATAAGGTAGGTACGCTCATTTCAGACAGGCTCCGAATAATTCCTGTTAAAAAAAACGGATTAGTATACGGTCCCGGAGCAACCCAAACACCATCGAACTGGTCAAATGACGCAGGTTTAAATTGCGCTGCTTCATTCGTTTTGATCCAATAATAATTAACGTCTAGTTCTAAGAAACGAGCAGAATGATCTATGGCTAAGTTCGTTGCTTGGTGCGAGTTATACGTGAAATTATAATCTCCAATTATGGCTATTTTCAACACTTGACTCATCATCTACCGCATGTGGTCATTTAGCGACCGATTGCATGTTTAGCGTTTGAACCAGCCACGCATTTCAGTCGACTGGATACGAAGTGAATCCCAATCTAATGTAACTGGATCTTGACGGTAAACATAACAGTCAAAAACAACATTGAACTTCGAGTAGTTACCAGTGACGTCTGACTCTTGTTTTATTTCTGAAAATTCAACTTCTTGAAAATTAGTCGATGCTTCTCGTGTGTACCATTCAGTACCATTAGCATCAGTGTAACGCACCTCAAAACCAGCCAATGCGTTGTCTGAAAAATTCGGTGTAAGCGTATTCATGTGGAAATTATTGAATTGCGTTACGGACGGACTGCTGTCGACAACACCGTCCCAAAAAACGCTTCCATGTCCGATTTGTACAGCTCTCGAATTTTGATACGTCATCATTTTGAAAAAATAACGTTCACTGGAAAAATCAGGCGGTGGAAGGATGTTTTGTGCTTTGTTGGCAATCCCAAAAATACCATCCACATTTTGAGTTAACTTAAAAGGAATACCTGAAATAAATCCTTCGAAATAACATTCCAATTCTACTTCGTCTACTGGAGGAGGAATAACTTCATGCTCAATACATGAGGTGAAAACGCCTGTAAATAGAAGTGCTGCAAGACCGAATTTAATGTTTTTCATAGTGTCAAGATTAAACCTAAGTATTTAACAATGTACAGTTAACCTGACGAATATACGAAAAAATGAATAATTGGTTGCCTAAGAGGCTTTTTGCATTCAAGCTCTTATTTCTCTTGCAACTGGCGATTGCTCAAGCCATCCTGCATTTACTTTTCTTTCAGTTAATTTATTCCCTTCTAATTGCAAAATGGAACCTTCTGTGCTCGTATATGACGTAAAGACATCTGTAATGTAAAGATGCGAATTGAGGCGTTGCAATTCGTTCATTAAACGGTTCAACTCATGTGTGTTGATGTACCAAGATGATTCATAATTCAAATGATCCCGGTGCTGAGTCCCTCGAACTAAAATTTCATTACGTCCTCCAAAAACAGTAATTTCATGAATCGTAACATTTTCTTTTCTGTACATAGCTTTTTGTTTTAACTGGACAAAGATTACCCTTGATGATCGTAAACTATTTACAATCTATTTGTCAGCCACAAAAAATTGAACCTTTTTGGAAAATACTTAACTTCAACCCAAATTAAATCCAATGAAATACACGCGCATCAATAGCGATCTCTTTAGCCATAATAGAAAACAATTCAGCGATCTATTAGCTCCTAAAGCACTAGCTGTCTTTAATTCAAATGATATTTATCCAATTAGTGCTGATGGGACAATGCCTTTTCAACAGCACCGTGATATATTCTACCTTAGTGGGGTAGATCAAGAGGAAAGTGTTCTTGTCATTTTTCCAGATTCTGTCAATTCTGCTCATCGCGAGGTTCTTTTCTTAAAAGAAACAAGTGATTTAATTGCTGTTTGGGAAGGGGAAAAACTATCGAAAAATCAAGCTTTTGAAGTTTCTGGAATAAAAACGGTTTATTGGCTGCAACAATTCCCAACCATTTTTAAACAAATGATGGCGGAGGCGGAGTCAATCTACCTCAATACAAATGAACATTTGCGCGCGTCAACTGAGGTTGAAACAAGGGAAGATCGATTCATAAAACAAGTCAAACAGGATTACCCAGCACACCAGGTAAGAAAAAGTGCTCCATTGATGCACAAACTCCGTTCGGTCAAGCATTCTATTGAATTGCAACTCATGCAACAAGCATGTAACATAACTGAAAAAGGGTTCAGGCGACTACTTTCGTTTGTCCGTCCAGGAGTTTGGGAATACGAGATTGAAGCGGAATTAGCGCATGAATTCTTGCGTAATCGATCCAAAGGATTTGCGTATACACCCATTGTTGCGTCAGGTAAAAACGCGTGTGTGCTGCACTATATAGAGAACAACAAACAATGCCAAGATGGCGATGTCATTTTACTTGATGTCGGAGCTGAATATGCCAACTACTCATCGGATTTAACGCGCTGTATTCCAGTTAATGGGCGATTTACTTCTCGACAGAAACAAGTATATAATGCCGTGTTGCATGTAAAACGCGAGGCAGAAAAATTATTAGTTCCTGGTGCTGTGCTAGCGGATTACCATAAAGAAGTAGGGCGTTTAATGGAAGGTCAATTGCTTCAACTTGGGTTAATTGATCAAACAGACATCAAAAATCAAGCTGCTGATTGGCCCGCATACAAAAAGTATTTTATGCACGGAACGTCACATTTTCTTGGTTTAGATACACACGATGTTGGTTTGTGGCACGAACCGATTAAATCAGGAATGGTCTTTACGTGTGAACCTGGAATCTATATTCCAGAAGAGGGCTTAGGGATACGAATTGAGGATGATTTGGTTGTTCAAGATGTTGGAGCACCTTTCAATTTGATGGGCAATATTCCGATTGAAGCGGAAGAAATTGAAGAGTTAATGAACGCCTAAGCTCTATGTTAAACTACCGGGTTACAGGTGATGGTTTCCCTGTTGTTCTTCTGCATGGATATATGGAATCTCTTCGCATGTGGGACGGATTATTTGACGAGTTAAGTCAACTTTCTTTCTGGTCAGTCGATTTACCGGGACACGGAGACACCCCTCTTGTAGGTGAGGAAATGGAACCATCTGTTGATTGGTTTGCAAGTCAGTTGTTCGATTTTTTGAATGAAATGGGCATCGAAAATTGCCATTTGGTTGGGCACTCTATGGGAGGTTATGTCGCATTGCAGTTAAAAAAACGCGCTCCGCAAAGAATCAGAAAAGTAGTGCTGTTGAATTCCCATCCTTGGGAAGACTCACCAGTGAAAAAGTCGGATCGCCTTCGCGTGGCTGAAATTGCGTTTAAAGCAAAATCCCTTTTCATACAGCAGGCTATTCCTGCGCTTTTTTATGATTCCGACAGTTTTACGTTACAAATTAATCAACTCATTCAAGATGCCAATAACATGACGCCTGATGCGATTGCCTATGCTGCGCTTGCGATGAGAAATCGTGAAGACACATCAGATGTGGTAAAAAGGTACAATGAACAGTTGTTATTCATTCAGGGGAAATACGACCCTCTAATTCCTTGTGATCGCTTAGTTGAATTTGCCAAGCTGAATCAGTTAAAACTAATAGTGTTGGAAAAATGTGGGCACATGGCACATCTCGAAGAACCTATAAATGTGAAGAATTCGATTCAATCTTTTCTCGTTGAATGAGCAAAGTTCAATTTCCGTTGTCGCTAAAAATCCAATGCGATGGAGGTATAAAAACGTGTTTCATTAGTGGGGTTTATTTTCACTAAAGTACTTGTCAAATGAAATCAAAACAATATAAAAAACGTGATTGGTAAGAGGAATTGACTAAAATGGTGTGTAATCAGCCTTAACTGCTAACTTCGTTGAGTAATCAATTGTCCTTTTTAAAAAGCAACCAAAGAATCGTACTATATTAAACAAACCCATCAAGGGGAAACGAAAACCAAAGACTATGAAATTACGCGCAATTGTTGTTGACGATGAGGAGTTAGCTCGCAAAAACCTTATCATGTTGCTTGAAGAATATTGTCCCGATATCGAGGTAATTGGCGAGGCCTCAAGAAAAAGTCAGGCAAAAGCCATTATTGAATCATCCCAACCAGACGTGGTGTTTTTAGATATTCGTATGCCTTCAGGTGCTGAAGGATTTGAGTTGTTAGACGAATTAGAGGAGAAGAATTTTTTGGTTGTTTTTGTTACAGCATTTAAAGACTACGCCGTTCGAGCATTTAATGCAAGTGCGGTTTATTACGTGTTAAAACCAATAGACATAGAGGAACTACAAACGGCAGTCGATAAGTTGAAAGAGGCCAACCAAAACTTTACGGCTGAACCCGAGAATTTTAAAGTTTACTATAATTCTCTCCGCAACCTTTCAGATGCGTTGTTGAAAAATAAGCCGTCTAGCCGAATAACCATAAGCCACACGAAAGGAATGAAAATTGTCGAAGATGAAAACATCTCCCATC
>JBILNH010000227.1:0-3199 GCA_044375095.1 Crocinitomicaceae bacterium | reverse complement strand
TCAACCACAAACACAAGGCGTTTAAACGAGTTGCATAGCGTATTACTGGAACAAAAAGGTAAATCGACTATGGTGTTCTGCAATTTGAGGGAAACGACAACAGAAATTCACGATTACCTTGATGAAAAAGGGTTTGAAACGACTGTTTATCATGGTGGAATGGAACAAGCAGACAGGGAGCGTGCATTTATTCAATTCAGTAACGGAACGTTTCACACTTTGATTTGTACGGATATCGGTGCGCGTGGATTGGACATTGATGATGTGGAAACAGTTGTTCATTTTGAATTGCCTCGAGACGAGGCATCATTTATTCATCGAAATGGTAGAACAGCCCGAATGGGTAAAGATGGAAACGCCTTTTTGTTTCTTGATGGCGAGCAAAGTCATTTTTCCTGGTTAGGAAACTATAAACCTGAGGATTGGACTCCGCCAATTCAAAAGGAAAGCTATACAACATCGCCAACAGTTACCATCTACTTTAGTGGCGGAAAAAAGGATAAATTACGAAAAGTCGATCTTGTTGGTGCATTGATTCAAATTGCCGGACTAGAAAAGAGCGAAATAGGCCAGCTTCATGTAATGGATCGCACATCATTTGCGGCTATTCCCAAGAAAAAATACAAGGGTGTACTTGATCGACTGCGGGACCAAAAAATAAAAGGCAAAAAACTGCGTGTAGCGCTCGCCAAGCCAGCTAATTTTCATACAGAATAAAAAAACCGCCTCTCCTGAGACGGTTTAAAATATAATTATTCGATTGTATAACAGATTCGTTAAACCAAAAGAAGGTTAGTTTAATACGTGATGAGCCAGTACTTTTTGAACATCATACACATTCACTGACTTATTGAATTGCTTCTTTATACTCGGTTGAGCTTCACTAGAGATCCAGATTTTCAATTCAGCATCTAAATCAAATGTCCCTGCTGTTTCAATACTAAATCTGGAAATGCTTTTGTACGTAATACTTTTATATTCAGTCTTGCTACCCGTTAATCCTTGGACATCGATAAGAATTAATCGTTTACTTGTGAAGATAAACGTATCACGAATCAATTTAAATCCCAATTCAATTTGTTCTCCATCGGTTAGTAACTGTCCGTATTTTGACGTTAATTCCTCTTGGCTAACCGCACCTGCGTTACCTATTAATGCTGAAAATAATCCCATAGTTTTAAATGTATAGTTGTTTTAAGTATGCGATTTAACGATAACCTTGTTTCTGAATTACTTCACCAATACAATTCCATCGGCTTCGAACCCCATTTCAAATTCTGGCTTGGTGATCTTAGCAATCTCTTCTTTTGACTTTCCAGCATCCTCTGCAAAATGACGCAGCATTTCAACTGACACTGTATCCATGTACGCAACACCATGTAAAAAAGCTTTGGAACCAATTTTGGTTTCAACCGGAATGGTGAAATGATCTTTGAAACGAACCATAAATGTTTCGCCGTCTCCTTTGTCCACATTGACCCAACAACCAGCAGCCTGACAAACCTCTTCTATCGGCGCAAAAATCGTAAATTCCGTATCTTCAGATTTACCTTTATAGGCCAGCAACATTTCTTCTACAGAAATTGCTTTTGACGTGTCAACCTGAACCGGACCGTATGCTTTTCCTAGTTTAAAAACTTCTTTTTTTTCAGCTGAATTATCAGCTCCTCCACAAGCGGCTAACAATGCAATGAATGCAGAAAATGTAAAAATGTGTAATTTCATGGTGCTAAATTTTGCGCAAAGTTCGGCATTGTTTCGAAATATCTTCAAAACATAACTCAATTATCTTTTAAATAGGGTTGTTTATTTCAGGTAAATAGTGTTGAATTCCTCAATAGAAAGTTCTTTCGATCCAACCACTACCCGTTCGATTCCATTTGCAGTTAAAAAACGCATGACCACCATGCGTGAACGCACATCATTTTGAGCTAATTTTAGACTTACCTTATTCGCGCCTTCAGAAACATTCACCGAAAAGTACTGTTCGTAATAGCTACCCACTTTAGTGATTTCTTCTTTTCCCAATTCTTCAGGAAATGTAAAGTTATATAACCCTGTTGACACACCTTCTTGAATTGCTTTTTCAGAAGCTACAGTAGCGGTTTTTTGCGCACTCAACGCAAAACCAGAAAGAAAGAAAAAAGTTGCTAAAAATACTCGCATGGTATACTTTTATAGTTACTAATTAACCATCCTAAGATAAAGTTAATTTTTATAACCTTTGCATTTATGGCAAATCTTTTATCGAATTACCATAAAAATACTATTGAAGCGGGTTGCGATGAGGCTGGTAGAGGATGCTTGGCTGGACCAGTTGTTGCAGCTGCCGTCATATTACCCAATGATTTTCATCATCCGCTGTTGGACGATTCAAAAAAATTGACCGAAAAACAGCGCGACATGCTTCGGCCGGTTATAGAATCTGAAGCTATTTCATTTGCCGTTTCATTCATAAGTCCTCAAGAAATAGATAAAATAAACATACTGAATGCCAGTATTTTGGGTATGCATAAGGCTGTAGATCAACTTACGGTCCGTCCAGAATTACTACTTATCGATGGGAATCGATTTAAACCCTATGAAAGCATAGAACACGTGTGCATAATCAAAGGAGACGGGAAATTCAAAAGCATTGCTGCGGCATCTGTACTTGCAAAAACGTATCGTGATGAATACATGATGGAACTTCATACTGAATTCCCTGCTTACAATTGGAAAAAAAATAAAGGCTACCCGACAAAAGACCACAGGCAAGCAATCCAAACGAATGGAGATACCCCGCATCATCGGCTAACTTTTCGTTTACTAAGCGAGTCTCAGTTAACATTGTTCGATTAAACACTGTATTGTTCATTAGTTCAGTGTTGACTCATCCAATACCCCTTATCGAATCGGTATTTTTGAAAAAAAAATGGCCGTTATGTTCAAACGATTACTTGCAATAGTATTCTCACTTCTCTGCCTGGGATGGCTCGGTTTCGTAGCCCTCGATTTAGTCGAACGAAAAACAGATTTTGATCCTTCGACGGTCTTTGGACTTGAAGACGGTAAACTCCTGGTAATCAATCGAAAATCAGAAGCAGATGCCTCATTGATTTCATTCTCTAGTCTTTCAAAAAACAACGAATTACTCCAAGCCATACTTCCATTTTTAGATGAAAAAGACCAACTTATTATTAGTGCTCAACGAAAAAAC
>JBILNH010000226.1:0-3234 GCA_044375095.1 Crocinitomicaceae bacterium | reverse complement strand
CGAAATTCATCCAATTGAACACCGCGTCCTTCGAAATCAACCGGAATGATTCCTTTAATGGATTTGTCTTTGTTTTCAGCTAATAGTTTACGAACAGAATTGATATCCATTAAATGTGTCTCTGGATCAATATCTGCAAACAAAACCTCACCTCCACAATAGCGCACACAATTGATAGAAGCGACAAAAGTGATTGGTGTACAAATGACGAAATCCCCAGGTTCAAGTCCAAGAGCCATTACTGCCAAATGCAAAGCAGCTGTACCATTCGACAAGGCAATCGCGTGTTTTGCCCCGACATAGGCCGCAAAAGATTGCTCAAAAGCACCAATTACCGGACCTTGAGTAAGAAAATCTGATTTCAGGATATCAACAACTGCTTGTATATCCTCGTTTGTTATTTCTTGCTTGCCGTAGGGAATGGGTTTCATGGTTCAAAAGTAGGATCGACATGTTCTTTTATGAGTGATCGAATGGAATCCACTGTCTCCCATTCGTCGTTATATTGCGAACTGTAGGCAAAGCCTTCAGGAACCTTTTTTGCATTGAATGTGGAAACAAATTCGTCGATTTTCCAATTTGGTGTTTGCGGAATGATGGCGTAATACTTGCCAAGGTCGTAGGTAAAAAACGAATCAGATGAAGTAATCATTTCCTCGTGGATTTTTTCTCCTGGTCGAATGCCAACTACCGGTTTTGAGCACTCCGGACCAATTGCTTCGGCTACGTCCATAATTTTGTACGACGGTATCTTAGGAACAAAAATTTCTCCTCCCCAAGCAGTTTCCAATGCATGCATAACCATATCCACTCCTCCTTGAAGCGAAATGTTGAAACGCGTCATGTTTTCTACTGTGATAGGCAGAATTCCATCTGTTCGTTTCTTCTTGATGAAAAATGGAATGACTGAGCCATTCGATCCCATGACATTTCCATAACGGACGACGGAAAACTTAATAGCGCGTTTTCCCTTTATATTGTTTGCAGCAACAAACAGTTTGTCCGATGTCAATTTTGTCGCTCCATAAAGATTTATCGGTGCACATGCTTTATCTGTTGACAAGGCAACAACGTGCTCTACATTGGTGCGCAGCGCTGCTTTAATGACATTCTCTGCGCCGCCTACATTGGTTTTTACACATTCATCTGGATTGTACTCTGCAATGTGCACGTGTTTCATTGCCGCTGCATGAATGACAAAATCAATGCCTGTGAATGCCCGTTCCAAACGTTCAATATCTCGAACATCTCCAATGAAATAGCGAATTTGAGGGTATTGTCGAACCGGGAATTCCTGCTCCATTTCAAATTGCTTTTGTTCATCTCTGGAGAAGATAACTAGCCGCTTGACTTCTGGATGATTGGTTAGGATGTGTTTCGTTAATGCTTTTCCTAATGATCCGGTTCCTCCGGTAATAAGTATTGATCGATCTTTCACTTTCTTCGATAAGTATTATACAAATATATCAAAAGAAACCGTTGTATTTTGCCAGTTTTGATCTCTCTAAATCTCTTTCCAAATCTCGCCCGATTGAATTTTAGTTGGTAGATCTCGTTTTAAATAAAATTGATCAAGATCTTTATAAACAGAAGGCTTCAATTCGTTGATTTCCAGTAGACTTCTGTTTTTGAATAACCATACTGTTTTTTTAAACTTGGGCAATCGTTTAAAAATGGATTCAATAAAAAAGAAACGCCCACTATTCAATAGAATGGATCGCTTAAAAAATGTCCAATTAAAGCGAGGTTTTACCAGATTTGAATCACGTTTACTAATTACATCTAATGAACATTTGATTGCCCTAAGGTGATTTAATCCATCTGTATATCCAATGGAGTTTGATAAAATAGCATTTCGTACATCAAGTAATTCAGCTTGATTAAAATAAGAAAGATCACCTGCATCAAATTGACTTAATACATTTAAGAATGCTGCGGCATCATTCACAATTGCTGAACCTTTGTACAATTCAGATCGTGTAAAATTCACGTCGGGATTAATGAGCACAGTAGGTTTGTCAGATAACCATGCTTCCATGATTGATGTGCTTTCAAAAGCTACCCATAAGTCCGATACTTCAATTAAATCCTGAATTTCTTCCGATTCTTTTAAATACAGAACATTGGGATAATTGGTGAGTCGGTTCATTTCATTCCGTGAATCGCGTAAGTCAGATTCAAAGTTCTCCCGAGGATGTTTTTTGAGCACGAAAAGGTAATCTGGAAAAGTTTCAATAGCTTGTTGCAATGCTTCCTCAACGGCATCTCGCTGAAGTTCGAGCCATCGCCTTCCCGATTCTCCTGATTTGTTGATGTTGCTGAGTAAGTCGTTGAGTTCTTTGTTTTCTAATTTGCCAAACGCCCAACCAGCGTACCCAATGATTTTTCGTTTATCCGTTTGACCGTATTTTTGAAGAAAAAGTGCTCTATCCTTCTTTTTTAGGTACTGGTATTTGTCAAATCCTGGCGCACCTGTTACAACAACGTTTTCTACAGGCAATGCATACCGCTCAATTAAAAAGTTTTTTACCCGCGTATTCCACGTCATCACAGGAAGTGTCAGCGGTCGTTTGCTTAAGTTGTAAGCCCAAAAATCGTAGGGAATCGCAGTACTAAAATTACCTTCTGAATCATGAGCAAACAACGGAATGTGATTTTCTTCACAATACTTTCCAATTTCAAAATACAGTGAATTCCCTCTGGTGTTTGGAAGTATTACGAGGTGTGGTGGTCTCCTTCTTATTTTATCCGCGTCCCAAACAAATTCGAAGCTCACCTCGTAATCCATGTAATTTTCGAGGAAATAGATGATTGGGATTAAAAGGTAAAAGTCACGACGTTCGTTACTTACCAAAAAACAATACGCTATTTTTTTAGTGTGCGATTTCATTTAACAAATGTGCTACTTTCTCAGTTAATCTTCTATTCGAAAATTCTTCCACGGATAGAGACGGATCGAAATTTTCGAATTCATTGTTCATGAGGACTTTTTCTAAATAAACTCCAATAGAGGTGTTATCCATGTATTCAAAAGAACTACCGTGTCGTTTTTCTTCAACAAGGTGTTTTACATCACCATCCTCTTGACCAAAAACAACAATCGGTTTGCCTGTTCGCAACAATTCGAACAATTTACCCGGAATTCTGCCTTTGGCGTTTGACGCTTTATTTATTGGAAGCAAAAGAAGGCTCGATGCTTCATATAATTTCAGTACTTCTTGCCTTGAAATCATT
>JBILNH010000224.1:0-3403 GCA_044375095.1 Crocinitomicaceae bacterium | reverse complement strand
GATACCTCCACGAAAAGGATAAACTGCCGAAAAAATTGAAATTCTCTTGTCCTTCATTCCTAAATCATTCCACACCGAAGGCAATGCAGGTAAATTCTAACTCTTTACCTTTTTGGACATTTGTTTTGTCAAATCCAGCAATAATTAAATCTTTATAGACCTTCTTGACCAAGCCTACTTTCTTTGCATATACCTCATATTTCCTTCGGTAATCTACCATTGAAAAAAAATCTTCTTGTTCGACAGTTAATGTGCTATCAAAGACCAATGAGTTCAGTGTTTTGGGTGTATGAATGGACATGTAATACGCTTCCAACTCAGGTAAAACGGTGAAGCTATTCGGATTCCATTTTTTATTTGAAGTTGGTGGAAGGATGAGTTTTACTAAACGTTGATTTTCTTCCGTTAATTCAGCCAAGGTTCCATCGAGAATAGTCGTCCAGACATCAGACAATTCCCATGAATCATTACCCGCACTACGCGTATAGCGCAAGAACTTTCGTGCTACTCTACCAAGATTATCTATCACCGTATCTCCGATAACTGTTTTCAATTGGTAATACATGGTGTCATGCTGAATCGCATTATCCACGTCATGATTAATTTCGACCACATCGTAGATAACAAAATGTCCTTCATTCAACGGAAAATAGTCTTCATGAAAATTGGTAGGATTTGTATCTTTTTTACATGACACAATCAAAAGAGCAATTAATGCAGCTAGTGTTATATTCAAAAACCTGATTAACATACTACGAAAATAAGGTAATTATTGATTCGGGTCGATCCCTTTTTGCTTCAACTCATTGAGTTTCGCATTTAATGCTTTTCCCTCCAACCGTTTTCCTTCAAAGAAGTAAGACTTCCCTGACTGTACCCCTTTAAGGTCATAAATAATGCACCATCCGTGAAGAACGCCATTTTTATACCGTTCCAAAGCCATTTTTTGACCATTTTGATGAAATGATTCCCAAATGCCAATTTTTAATCCGTCTTTATAAACTCCTTTGAGGATTACTGTACCTGTAATAAGGTATTCAATATACTCACCGTTTAATTTTCCAGTGACATAATGCTCTACCGCAGAGACTCGTTGTTTTTCATTTTCGCGTTCTGGAAGAAAATAGCGTGTTCGCTTTCCATTCAATTGATCATTCTTGTATTCGTCTGTGAATGTCAAAAGTCCATCTTCATTTAAATTAATCCAAACCGAGTCCTTCTTTTGGGAGCGGTAGATACCGTAAGTCATTAGCTTGGTGTTCGGATGGTAAAAGTAAGCCTCGGAGCGTGCGGCATTTGGACCATGTTTAATAACTGCTTTTACTTTTCCGTCCTCATAGTAGTACGTAAATGTTCCAACAGGCACATCGTCTTTAAATTGCCCTTTATATTGAATAACCTTGGATTTCGGATACGTTTTACTCCATACTCCTTGTTTTCGTCCTTTACTGTCGGTAAGGTTTTGAGCCCAAGTATTGCAGGTTAAAAAAAGCAGAAAAACATATAGGTATTTCAACATGGCTTAATCCAATTTAAAAAATCGACCAATCGTTCAACTGTTAAATCGGCGTCTACACCAATTTTCTCGTGTTCAGTTGCAATTCGAACGGTTTTCATTCCAAGGTTTTTACCGAAAATGATGTCGGAATCTGTATCACCAACCATTATGGAACGCTGAAAATCTACTCCTTTATGTTGACGCTGAGCCAATAATGCCATTCCTGGCTTCGGTTTACGAAGTTGATTTTCGGGGGAAACAATTCCTGGAGCGTAATACGTTCTGGTGATTTGACCGTTCATTTCTTCCACTTTTTGTTCCATGTAACGGTGAATTTCCACTAGGTTACTTTCTGTCATTAATCCTTTCCCTATACCTTGTTGATTGGTAACAACAAAAACAAAACGAAACAACTGAGAAAATGAAGCGATAGTTTGCGGCACATCATCTAGAAATTCAAAGTCTTCGATTGACGTTACGTAGCCACTTAATATGCGCCGATTAATTACACCGTCTCGATCAAGAAACAACGTCCAAGTGTCGTCAATTCCCCAACTCATTTCGTGCCAACGGTTTTTTCGACTAAATACACATTTCGCTGAGAAGAGTTGCGACCTATCAATTCTGCAAGGAATCCAGCTAGAAAAAACTGCACGCCCATTACCATTGCTGCTAACGCTATGTAAAACTCTGTGCGATCAGCAATCAATTTTGCGGAACGATCAAAAAACAACTTATCGATGCCAATATAGAATGAAAAACCAAAGCCAATTACAAACATCAACAAGCCGATTGCACCAAAGAAATGCATAGGTTTTTTACCGAATTTGCCCATAAAAACGACAGACAATAAATCGAGTGGCCCATTCACAAAGCGGTTAAGCCCAAATTTAGATACACCGTATTTTCTTGATTGGTGCTGTACAACTTTCTCCCCGATCTTATTGAATCCGGCATACTTTGCAAGTGGCGGAATGTAGCGGTGCATGTCGCCGTAAATTTCAATGCTCTTAACGACTTCTTTTTTATAGGCTTTCAACCCACAATTAAAATCATGCAAGTAAATCCCTGTTAATCTTCGAGCAGCCCAATTATAGATCTTTGTTGGTAACGTTTTAGAAATTGGATCGTATCGTTTTTGTTTCCAACCCGAAACCACATCAAAGTCATCTTCTACGATCATTCTATACAGTTCCGGAATTTCTTCGGGGGAATCTTGAAGGTCAGCATCCATTGTAATGACAACGCTACCTTGAACAGCTTCAAACCCTTTTTGCAGGGCTGCAGATTTTCCATAATTCCGCTGGAATTTAATTCCACGTACTGCTGAATTCTTTAACGCCAATTCTTCTATGACATTCCAAGAACCATCTTTACTTCCATCATCCACATAAACCACCTCGTAATTGAGGTTGTTACTATTAGCGACTTGTTGAATCCAAGCGTCTAATTCAGGCAATGATTCCGACTCATTGAAGAGTGGAACAACGATGGAAACATGTATTTGATCAGTTGACTTTTCTTGCATTTGACTTCAAAGATACGGAACACCAATAGAACAGATTCAATAGGAATTATTTAAAGTTAACAGCTACTCCTTTATAACCTTCCATATTTGACCCTTACATTCAATAAGGTAAATCCCTGAACTGAATTTCTCAATATTAAGCTGTGTTTTCGACTCCAAACAACTTCCACTTGCCACAAGACTTCCTTCTACAGATCGAATTGTATACGTCTGCCCAACAGCATCGTTGCCTTCAATAATCACCTGATCACGCATCGGATTGGGATAGATAAGGATACGGTTAAAAGCTAACTCTTCAGTTGACAGAACGTTTGCGTTTGAAATGTAAAAATAGTCGAAGCCAGCCTCTGTAATATTCACGTTACCATCATTATCTG
>JBILNH010000223.1:0-3418 GCA_044375095.1 Crocinitomicaceae bacterium | reverse complement strand
GGATACGACGAAAATTCACCTATAAATTTTACCAACCAATTGAAAGGAAAATACCTACTGATTCATGGGTCTGGCGACGATAATGTGCATTACCAAAACGCCATGGAAATGGTCAACGCACTTGTGAAGGCTAACAAGCAGTTTGATTTGTTTATTTACCCTAATCGCAACCATGGTATTTATGGCGGTAATACGCGAAATCACTTGTTCCAAATGATGTTAAATTACACATTAGAAAACCTTTAAATCCTAGAGAAAAGGACGAACATAGTCAGGTACGTGATTGTTAGTTGAAAATAAAAGATAAAGGGCATTTTTTTTACAAGAATAGTTTATAATTTAGGGGCACTTTAGTCAAAACGATAATAAATAACACCATGAGCGAAGTAGCGAAGATTGAATTAGATGGTAAACAGTATGAATTTCCGGTTATTACAGGAACGGAAAATGAAAAAGCAATTGATATAAGTAAATTACGTGATACAACCGGATACGTTACGCTTGATACAGGATACAAAAATACTGGAGCCACAAAAAGTTCAATAACGTTTCTAGATGGTGAAGAGGGAATTCTTCGTTACCGTGGCTATCCAATTGAAGAGCTTGCTGAAAAAGCAACCTTTTTAGAAGTAGCGTATTTACTTATTTACGGAGAACTTCCTACTCAAGATCAACTCGATTCTTTTACGAATAGCATCACTAAACATACCTTGGTGCACGAAGACATGAAACAATTCTTCGAGGCATTTCCTGCAAAAGCACATCCAATGGGGGTACTTTCCGCTATGGTTTGTTCCTTGTCAACGTTCTATCCTGAATCACTTGATCCAAATAGAAGTGCTGAAGCGAAAGATTTAACCATGCATCGATTACTTGCAAAGTTACCTACGTTGGCTGCATGGTCGTACAAAAACACCATGCGTCACCCATTCATGTACCCGAAAAACAATTTCGACTATTGCAAAAACTTCTTGTACATGATGTTTGCGATGCCAACAGAGGAATATGATGTAGACCCTGTTGTTGTATCAGCATTGAACAAACTACTTATTTTACATGCTGACCACGAACAAAACTGTTCAACGTCAACTGTCAGAATAGTAGGCTCATCACAAGCCAATCTTTACGCTACAATTTCTGCAGGTATTTCTGCGCTTTGGGGACCTTTACACGGAGGAGCTAATCAAGAAGTAATAGAGATGCTGGAAAAAATCCACCACGATGGTGGTGATGTGGATAAGTGGGTAGCGAAAGCAAAAGACAAAGAAGATCCTTTCCGTTTAATGGGATTTGGTCACCGTGTGTACAAGAACTTTGATCCACGTGCCAAAATCATTAAAAAAGCTTGTGACGATATCTTAGAAAAATTAGGGATAGTTGATCCTATGCTCGATATTGCGAAAAAACTAGAACGTGTGGCATTGGAAGATGAATACTTTAAAGCACGCAACTTATATCCGAACGTAGATTTTTACTCGGGAATTATATACAAAGCGCTTGGAATTCCGACTGAAATGTTTACTGTGATGTTTGCTATCGGACGTCTACCAGGATGGATTGCCCAATGGAAAGAGATGACAGAAAACAAAGAGCCTATCGGTCGACCACGACAGATTTACACTGGAGAAACAACACGAAATTTTGTAGATATTTCTGCGAGATAAGCATAGTTATAAATAAAAAAAGCGGCTATTTTGCCGCTTTTTTTTATTCCTCATCTTTTCTTTTCTTAGATCCCTCGTACACAGAAAACTTACGAAAACTGCATTCGATATCGCCGTTAAATAGCCTAAGTTTACGATCAGGCTTTAACCCAATCGACTTGAATCCTTGTTCGCTTGAGGAGATCACCCAACACGAGTAACCTGCCATTTCATGTTTCATCCAACTGCCAATACCCGAATACAATTCTTCTACATTGGCAGACAACCGCTCGCCATAAGGTGGATTCGTGACCACAACGCCTTTCTCATCTGGTGCGTTAACCTCATCAAATGAACAAACCACTGTTTCTACAAATCTGCCAATTGGCAAACCCCTTAAATTTCGCCGTGTTTTTAGAATCATCTCTTCACTCACATCGGAACCTTTAATCAAACAGGGCAAACTTGTGATTCTCTTTTGAGCTTCTTGTTGTATTCTTTCCCAAATATCCGAATCGAAATGGCGAAAGTTCTTAAACGCAAAATGCTGACGTTCAGCCAATGCAGGTATCCCAGCAGCCATCAATGCGGCCTCAATAATTAATGTTCCTGAACCACAGAATGGATCAATAAATGGACTTTTTTTATCCCAGCCTGATAGCCGAATGAGTCCGGCCGCAACCACCTCGTTCAATGGCGCCTCTCCTGCCGACTGTCGGTAACCCCTCTGAAACAAAGGCATACCGCTTGAATTAAGGGATAAGGTAACCTGATTTTTATTGATATAGAGGTCAATAACCACTTGTGGAGTCTTTAAATTCACATCAGGTCGCTCCCCTACCTCTTTTCGAAACGTATCGGCAATGGCATCCTTAACGACTAAAAAAGGAAATTGCGAATGCTTGAAAAAGTCAGAAAATACAGCACCTCTTACGGCAATAGATTTAGAAACATCAAAATAATCTGGCCATTTTACGCGAAGTGCCTTTTTATATAAATCATCCTCCTCCCTGATTGTAAATTGTGCCACTTGCACTAACACCGAAATGGAACACCGTAGATGCAAATTCAAGAAATACACGTCTTGCCAGGTTCCCTCCGTTTGAATGGCACGATTGAGTCTGGCAGTTACCGGAAACCCCAATTCCTCCAACTCATCAGCTAAAACTTCCTCAAGACCATAAAACGTTTTTAATGTAATAATGAGCTTATCATCTGTGTTCTTATTCAATGTATCTGGGGTATTAATTCTATTTTTCACTTGCTAAATACTATTACATTTGTGCAAAAGAACGAATTTGAAACCAATTTCCGGTTACATCCTTGCGTTATGTATTTTATCGGCCTTCAACCTTTGGTCGCAACAACGCGTTGGCATAGTACTCAGCGGTGGAGGTGCAGTTGGTTTCGCGCACATTGGCGTCTTGAAAGCGCTTGAGGAAAAAGGTGTACCTATTGATTACATTACCGGCACATCCGCTGGAGCATTAGTAGGATCGATGTACGCAGCTGGTTACAGTCCTGCGGAAATTGAGGCATATGTATTGAGTAAAGAGTTTCAACTCATGTCCACAGGAAAACTTAAGACATCTCAAGGATTTCTTTACAAGGAGGATGAACCAGATGCAAGTCTTTTAAACTTTTCATTTTCAGCAGATAGCATTCTCAAGAAGTCACTGCCTACGCGACTAATTGTCCCCACTTACCTTGATTTCGAAATGATGAAATTACTTGGTACTGCAGGTGCATCTGTTGGGAATGATTTTAACAAGTTA
>JBILNH010000222.1:0-3423 GCA_044375095.1 Crocinitomicaceae bacterium | reverse complement strand
CGGTCAAACTTATGTCGAACGTGTAGTAGAAAAAAGTATTCGGTATGGAATAGCGTTGTACGCCATACACACGAATTTGGACAATTACCAATACGGAGTCAATTTTAAAATTGGTCAGAGACTTGGTTTGAGTCAAATGAAAGTGCTTGCTCCAGCACAAAACACATTGAATAAATTAGTTGTGTATGTGCCAATTTCGCACAAAGAGCTTGTTTTGAATGCGCTATTTTGTGCTGGCGCGGGTAAATTTGGCAATTACGATGAATGTTCCTTTTCGTCTGTCGGAACGGGTACCTTTCGGCCATTGTTGAACGCACATCCAACTATTGGAGAATTGAATGAATTGACTCAGTTGGATGAAGCCAGGATTGAAGTATTGGTCAGTAAACACAGGATTCAAACCGTTTTAACGGCACTTTTTGAAGCTCATCCATATGAAGAGGTGGCTTATGATTTGGTACCCCTATCGAATAAAAATCAATTTGAAGGCGCTGGTATGATCGGCGACTTGCCTGAAGAAATGGATACGGTTGATTTTCTGAACAAGCTCAAGTTGAACTTTAGCTGTGGAATAATTCGCCACACAGAACTGGTGAAAAAGCGCATCAAGAAAGTGGCATTTTGCGGTGGATCAGGATTCTTTTTATTGAAAAATGCGATTCAGTCAGGCGCAGATATTTTTATCACCGGTGATGTAAAATACCATGAGTTTTTTGATGCTGATGGCAGTATAATTTTGGCTGATATTGGCCATTATGAAAGTGAGCAATTTACTTCTGATTTAATTGCTGATCAATTGAAGGAAAAATTTACTACCTTTGCCGTTCATTTGACGGAAAATAATACGAATCCAATTAATTACTTATAAAAATGGCAGGAGCTGCATCAAAAAAAGAGGTTTCAGTAGCAGAAAAGCTAGACGCATTGTTTGAATTGCAAAAAATTGATTCTGAGATCGATAGAATTCGTACGATTCGTGGCGAGTTACCTTTGGAGGTTCAGGATCTTGAAGATGAATTAAGTGGATTGGAAACGCGTATATCCAAAATCCAAGAAGAGATGAAGGAACTCGACACTGAGATCCTTGACAGAAAGAATGCTACGAAAGATGCTGAAACAGCTATCTCAAAGTATAAAGAACAACAAAATAATGTGCGCAATAACCGCGAATTCGAATCTTTGGCGAAGGAAATTGAATTTCAGGAATTAGAAATCAAACTTCACGATAAAAAGTCAAAAGAAGCGAAAGTAAAAATTGCGAACAAGAAAGAATTGCTAGACGAAGCGACTGAAAGACTGTCATTCCGCCAAGTTGATTTTAAAGCAAAGCAAGCTGAATTAAACGAGATCGTTGGTGAAACGCAGAAAGAAGAGGACGAGCTTATCAAACGATCTGAAGAAGCGAAGAAGAAGATTGATGAACGATTAGTTTTTGCATACAACAGATTACGTGGAAATGCCAAAAATGGTCTTTCTGTCGTTCCTGTTGATCGCGACGCTTGTGGAGGTTGCTTTAATAAAATCCCACCTCAGCGACAATTAGACATTCAATCCAAAAAGAAAGTAATCGTTTGTGAACATTGTGGCCGTATTTTGGTTCCTACAACAATCGAAGATTAATTATATCGTCGTAACGTTGAACCAAACGACGGTTAGAAAATAAGGTAAGAGGCGGTCTGCATGACAGCCTCTTTTTTTGCTTAATAATGAACGTTTTGCCTTATGAAGTTTTCAGACTATTACATCGATCAAACACTAAAATCAGCGTTAGAAGAGCTTGGGTTTAAACGGCCAACTGACATTCAGTTCAAGGCAATTCAGCCCATTTTAGAAGGTGAGGATGTGATGGCAGTAGCCCAAACGGGAACAGGTAAAACAGCGGCATTTGTTATTCCTGTACTTCAAAAATTGATCAAAAAATCGAGGAAAGATTATAAGGGTGTGCGTTGTTTGGTTATGGTACCGACACGTGAGTTGGCTAAACAAATAGCGGCTGTCTTTCAATCGATTGGAAAACAAACGCCGATTAAAACCTTCGCTTTAATTGGTGGTGTTGAGCAAGAGCAACAAATACGAACACTTAAAAATGGTATAGATGTGTTAGTCACCACACCTGGTAGGATGTTTGATTTAATTAGTCAAGGTGCACTCGATGTTTCAAAAGCCGATACACTTGTGTTGGATGAAGCCGATTTGATGTTGGATTTTGGTTTTGCGAAAGACATTAATGATGTGTTGAAGTTTTTACCAAAGCATCGGCAAACCCTCTTTTTTACAGCTACGATATCCACAAAGTTGAAACGAATGGCTTATGACGTAGTTAAAAATCCAATTCGCATTCAGTTATCACCTAAAAATCCTGTGGCAAAGACAATTGATCATGCCGTTGCATTTGTTGGAATGGATGACAAGCGTTTTTTCCTTGAAAACATGTTAAACGAATACCCGGAATACCGGTTCATTGTGTTCGTTCGGACTAAGGTTCGCGTGGAACGAGTTGTTGCAGCAATGGAGCGAGTTGGTATCCATACAGAAGCGCTGCATGGTGGCGTTGAGCAAAAGGCTCGATTTGTTATTCTTGATCGATTTCGAACAGCTGAAAATCGAGTACTTGTCACAACAGATGTGGCAGCCAGAGGGATTGATATACCATCAGTTGATTATGTTATTAACTACGATTTGCCGGATGAATCAGAGAATTACGTTCACCGATGCGGTCGAACTGGTCGGGGAAATAACAGAGGACAAGCTTTATCCTTCTGTAGTGAACTTGAAATTACACTTTTAGAGGCAATTGAGGAATATACGGGAGAGTCAATTGTGCGTTATGAGTTGCATCCAGATGAATACAAGCAAATCATTGAAGACGCTGAAGATCCTGGTCATGATTGGAAAAAGCTCATTTCTGAAGCAAATAAAGAAGATGGAACTGAAGATTGTTGGGATTAGTCAATTTTGATTTCCTAAGTAAAATGAATTCTTGCTATCACTATAGATATACTGACTAATAAAACAGGTAGATCAGCGAATAATTTTAGTGATCAAATGAACTCATCTAATAGTCGTTTTTTCTTTTTGTCAATGGTGTTGATAAGAACCAGACAGATTAACTCCAACGCAATTAAAACAATCAATACAACGAGGGCATAATTGTCTTGAAATCGGTCTGGTGAAAAAAGTGCAACCAGAAATCGAATAAATCCGGACAAGATGAGGTAGGATGTGGCTCCAATTTTTAGGGGAAGGATACTTGTCGATTGAAAAACATATGTCAGAAGTAGTCCACTTGACAAGATGTTAACGTTCGAAATCACCATATGAAAGGTTGAGTATCCAGAAAGTATGATTCCGGCCAGCGTATTGGCAATTACAATAATCGCTGTAATTAGGATGGAAGTTCTGACCATTGTTTAAACAGGCTAA
>JBILNH010000006.1:0-41607 GCA_044375095.1 Crocinitomicaceae bacterium | reverse complement strand
ATTTTGTGCATATAATTTACCTTGAAATAATGGAAATAACAAAAATGCTGTTAGATAGCACGATACTCGAAGAAAAAGTGTAAAGCTCTCCATTCATTTAAGTTTGCAGTGGTTAATAAACTCTAAATCAATATGTAATATGCCAGTATAGACATAAAAGTAATTCAAGGACGTTCAATAAGTTAAAAGGTTGTGTGGTTACCGCAGTAAATTTATATGACCAATGACCGTCCTGCGTTCATCTTTCCAAGTGGTTTTAAATTCAATTTTCCAGATGTAGGTGCCTTGTTGTGCTACAAAATCTTTATTCGAACCATACGTTCCATCCCATCCAATTTCCCAATTGTATGATTCAAAAACAATTTCTCCCCAGCGATTAAAAATAGTCAAGTGGTAATCATCCGTTTCAAAACCCGAGTAAAAAATAGGGGTGAACGTTTCATTAAAATCATCCCCATCTGGCGTAAAACTATTTGGCACATAAAATAAGAGGTCTTCCCGCATCACAATCATTCCCTGAGCTGTATCTATACACCCAAAAGGAGTTGTGGCAATTAAGGTTACAATATAATTCCCAAGTTCATTACCTGCATAATCGTGCAACGGATCTTCAGCATTATCAGTTGGTGAATAATCGCCAAAATTCCATTCATAATTTGTCGCGCCAACAGTTGTATTTGTGAATTGAACACTTGAATTGATTTCTGAAACAACATTAGTTGAAGCAATGAAACCAGCGTCAGGATTTTCCTCCACGCAGATCATATCCGTATTCGATAATACGCCCGTACATCCCTGATTATCCACTATTGATAAGGTAATATCATAACAACCTCCAATCACAAAGGTTTGCGTAATACTACCTGTACTTGTTGAACTCCAACCATTTCCAAAATCCCAAGTAGCAAATTGTACATTAGGAGTTGTATTTGTAAATGTTACAGTCAAGGGTGAACATCCAATTAAGGTATCAGCTTCGAATGTAACGGGTGGACCTCCATTTACGAATACGGACAATTGATCCGTATTCACACAACCGGCTAATGAAGTGCCAGTTACCGTATATGTCGTTGTGCCAAGAGTGGGAATAAATGGTATTCCATTTTGAACTCCGTTCGACCATGTATAAGTACTCGCCCCGCTAGCAGAAAGGGTAATTTCTTCGTTCGAACAAACCGTAAAATTAGCACCTGCATCAACAATTGGAAGCGGATGAATCGTCAGCGTGTAACTCGCATTAGCAAGACATGAACCTTGCGGACTTGAATACGTAATGGTGTAACTTCCCGGTAAAGAATTCGAAATATCAATGGTTCCAGTTGTTGGATCAATTACTAAACTCGCTGCAGAACTAAATGTTCCACCCGTAGAACCTGAAACTGTTGCACTAGCCGGCGCTTCATCAATGCAATAACTATTGTCTGGATAACTTAAATTAACAGGTGACAATCCCGAGAATACTCCTGAAACCGTAATAGCACATCCTGAATTATCGGTTAGATCGAACGTGTAGGTCTGCCCATTCGTTAAGCCAGTTAGTGCTATGCTTCCACCAACACCGCATGTGGTATTAACAAAATTAGCTGTCGATGGCGATAATGTTCCAGAAACGACAGCATATTGCGTGTTATTGATCAATGGAAGTCCTCCCGATGGCTGAACGGTTAACGTACCTGTGTAACAGTCTTGCGAACTTGTATAGGTTAATTCAGGTAAGTATTGAACGGCGTAAACCGGTCCGGTTTCATAACAAGGCATCGATGTGTTTACATAACTGTAGAAATTATCCGACATCGAATACATCGTTATCGGCATCAAATAAATCGTATTGTTTGCAAACGTTCCAGGAGGAAATGAACTGATAAACGATAAGTCATTTACATCACCCACATTAATGTCACTTACAATACCTATAAAACAAGGGTCTTGCGTAATACTATCCAAAGGTGATGGAACTAAAGCTATACTTGGAGGACAACTATACACCAACCAAGATAAACCTGGATCGTAAGGAGGTCCCGGCGGATTTGTTGCGATTGCTGGAGGAGTAAAATTGCTGTTGCTATTGATTGTAAAAGCATCTCCGTAACACAACGTCAGCGCTGTTGAAGAAGTATTGACCCCGTTCACACTTGCCGTAAATGTCCCAATATCAGCTGAACAAAGACAAGATGCCGGTGAAGTAGAATTAACAGATAAGGTACAATTCGGATCACTAGAAAACGACACAGTAACTGTCAATGGTGTGCCGTCTGAAGGGATATTCGCAACGTTAAAATTGTACACCTGATTATTCACAAAAGGCGGATTGAAGGTTTGCGTGTAAGTTCCAGATCCGTTCGTAACTTGAACAGAAACTGTACCCGTTGTAGGACTGTCATCGTAGGTGAATGGTCCAGTTACTGCAAACGTGTTATTTGGTTGACATGTTCCTATTGTTGCATTCAATGAAGTCATTATACAATCTGGAACGATCGAACAATCTGTCCCGCCAGACCCACCTGTTTGCGTTAAGGTGATGTTTTGCGCAGTTCCCGCAAAGTTGGCGATAACAAGTACATATACCTGTCCAACTTGTGCCCCCGGAACACTTACAAATTCTGTCGCTGAGGGGGAAATTCCACAATCTATTACGACATCACTTCCTGGAGCATTTCCGAGATTTCCGCAATTGGAAATGGCATTTGCGACACTTGTATATGGTCCCCAAAGTACAAAATCAATATCTGACGGTGCGGACAAGGTCATGTCGATGTTTCCAGCGATATCTACTTCAATGTAATACCATGACGGATTTGGGCCGGTCCACATACACCCATAATTGTTCGTTGGGTAAGCGTTGACAATATTTACACCACCGGTATTCGCTACGAAACTTAATCCGAGGTCAGTACATATTGGCGTCATGCCTTGGCAGGTGGTCCCACCAATTTGTGCAGATGAGAATCCGGTATACAACAGTGCTATGAGCCAAATGAACCGTTTCATTTCTTGACCTCGTTAAGTAAGGCGCTAAGCTCATCGCGCCGTTTAATCAACTCTTTTTCTGTGGCTAACATTTGTTCGAACCAACCATTTTCGTTTGCTTCGACGATGCGTTCAGCGGCTGAATTAATCCATACCCGTTTCGTTTCAATCGCTTTTAGGTGATCATTAAGTTGATTGATCGATAGCTGGATTTCTTCTTGACTAAGCTGATTGCCTGCCTGAATTTGGTTTGATTGAATAGTGGTGTGAATGTTTTTCTCAACAGCTGAGTTAGTCAATCTCTGCTGCTTTTCTTGCGAATAAGATGTAGAGGTATACAGAAGGAAACATAGAAAAATGACTCCATGAAACCTTGAAGACTCAATTATTTGACTGAATTTTTGATTACAAAATTGCATTGCAGCAGTTGTTAACATGTTAATAAGACTTTTATTCAGCCATTTAGTTGCCTAAAGGAAGTGAAAATAAAAGAATAAATCAAGGAATTTGAATTGGTTGAGGAATTCTTGGGGGCTCTCAAATCTCCTCGTCCTCTGTCAACTTGTCACCGCGTAATTCCCTGTATCTCTTTCTGGCTTCGATACCATACAAACTGCCTTTGTATTCGAACAGGATTTTTTTGTAGAATTCTGCGGCTTTTTCGGGATCGTTAAGTTGGAACTGATAGATATCGCCCAACTGAAAAAGGGCGTCATCGGCTAGAATATCTGTGCCGTGGTATTTTAATAATTCTTCGAGGTAAGCGATTGCTTTGGTCCACTCTCCCTGAAGTTGCATGGCTTTTGATTTACGCAGTAGAATCTCATCACCTAAACTGTGGTATGGATAAGTAGTTATGATGCTGTCAAACAAACTAAATGCTTCTGTATACTGGTGTTGTTCGATCAGTAAATCTGCTTTAGCAAACCAATTCATCGCCTGGTAATTACTATCCAAACCAAAATTGTCGGTGATAAGAAGAGAGAGGTTGATCGCATCATTCGAAATCAACTTCGAGGTGGATTCTTTTAATACACTTAACTGCGATTGGGCAAAGTCAAATTCTCCGTCGTAATAATAAATACGGGCATTTTTAAATTTTGCTTCAAATCCGATGGGCTCAAATTTAAAATCGGATTCAATCTGTAAATACAACAACGAAGCTTCCCAAATATCGCCGTGAAGCACATGTATATCAGCTAGTTGCATTTTGACTTCAGCTTTTTGTATGTCGGTTAGTCCTGCAATGTTTAGCGCATCATTGAGCAATAGAATTGCTGAATCCGCTTTATCTCCATAGAACGCCATGATGTGGCCCATTTCAATCAATAATTCAATAGCTTGGCGTTTTTTTCCAATGCGCTTAATTACCTGATTGTACTCTGCTAAAGTGGCATTGAGTTCGACAGTACTGTAATTGCGGTTTGTTGTTACTTCAAGAAAACGCACGTTGAGCAGCGCATTTTCAGCTGCGTAGTAATTGGGTAGACTTTCACCCAGACCTTTCACATATTGATAAGCTTTGCGAGCGACGTCATACATGCGATTTTCAACGCAAATCTTGCCCAATTCCATCACTCGACTTCCGGTTTGCTCGGTGCGTTTGTCTAAGGCCTGCGCTTGGGATAATGCTGCGGAGAAGTTGCGTTTTTGGATAAACAACCAAATAAGCATCTCGTTATATACAAATGAGTCTGGTCTTTTTTGGATACGCTCCAGTAAAGACGTCCGGACGATTTCGTAGGTTTTTTCATCTGCTTCTGCAAAATCAATTTGCCTGGAGAGAATGGTTTGAACGGTTTGCAAATAACCCATGGAATAATCGAGCACATCCAAGTATTCGGCAATCATTTTATCCGTTTCTCCAAGTGCACCGTACAATTCAGCAAACTGAAAATGTAAAGGGTAGGATCCTTTTAATAATTTTCTACCTTTTTCTATGGCTTGAAGTGCGAGGTCATTTTTCCCCTTTGATCGAAAGGCATTGAATACAGAAATGACGGAATTGGCATCTGGACGGATATCATCAATCATTTCCTTGTAAATCTTTTGAGCTTTTTCAGGTTCTTTGTTCTCCTCAAGAAATTGGGCGTAAAGAACTGTGTATTCTAAATCGAACTTATTCGCATTCAATTGCTTTTTCAGTACTCTTTCAGTCTCCTTTAATTGATTGGTCTGTGTCAAGCATTCGAAATACCGATTGAAATTGATTTTAGACGGATCCTTTTCAAAGAGTTTGCCGTAGTACATGGACGCCTTTTCAAAATCTCCGGCATTGTAATAATACGTAGCTAATTGTTGATCACTCTCCTGACTGAAGGAAATCGCTGCATGTGCAACAAATATGAAAAAGATCAGCCAGCGCATAAGAGGTTACTATCTAGGATGTTTTTTGTTGTAAATCTCGGCTTGTTCGCGCGAAAATGAGTCAAGGTACGGATGCAATTCATGAAACGTTTTCATTGTTTTGTTCTTCTCTTTTTTGTACGAATCAAAAACAGTTTTCAGTTGGTCGAGTTTGGTTTGTTCATGAAGCAAATAGGCATTGTATTCATTTCGTTTACCATTTCCATTTTCGATGTCACTCGTGAGATTCGTTAGTTGTTCTCGTTGGTCTTTGATACCCTGAGTCAATGTAGAGTAGCTTCTTCCCAAAGGACTAAGACTGCGTCGCATCAATTTGTACGCATTCATTTTTTTTCCGAGTTCCAAATTGATTGTGTCCGAATCGTAATAGTTTTTGATTCGCAATTCGACTGAATTTGTCGCCACTGTAAGAGCTGCAATCGTATCGATTTCATTTCGTTTTACTTCGGTTTCTAAACTATCCAATGAGCCTCGCATGGTGGCAATTGACTTTAATTGGTCTGATTTTTCCAAATCTGAACAACCGAAAAGCAGGACAATCGAACAAACAAATACACCAAAAACCCTCATGATTTTCTATTTTTAGTAAATCTACAACTAGAACGAATCGAACCGAACACCGTTGTCAATTTTTAACACAATTCAATCAAATAAAATCAAAACCTGTGTACGGACGCAGCGCATCTGGAATACGAATGCCTTCAGGTGTCTGATGGTTTTCAAGCAACGCCGCTACAATACGAGGGAGTGCAAGAGCCGATCCATTCAGTGTATGGCACAACTGGCTTTTTTTGTCTTCTCCTTTAAATCGAAGCTTTAATCGATTGGCCTGGAAGGTATCGAAACGTGAACACGAACTGACTTCTAACCATTTTTCTTGCGCAGCTGAATACACTTCAAAATCATAGGTAAGGGCAGAAGCAAATCCGGTATCTCCACCACACAAGCGCAAGATTCTGTATTGAAGCTCAAGTTTATCCAGAAGTCCTTTGACATGATCCAACATTTCTTCCAATGCGTTGGCTGTATTTCTTGGGTGTTCGATTCGAACGATTTCCACTTTATCAAATTGGTGCAATCGGTTCAATCCGCGAACATCTTTGCCGTAAGAACCTGCCTCTCTCCTAAAACACGGTGTATACCCGGTCAATTTAATCGAGAACTCTTCATTTGGTAAAATGACATCGCGGTAGATGTTTGTCAACGGCACCTCTGCAGTAGGAATGAGGTAAAAGTCGTCTACAGTGCAATGATACATTTGGCCCTCCTTGTCTGGAAGCTGCCCTGTTCCGTATCCACTTGCTTCATTAACAACCAAGGGCGGAATAAATTCTTCGTATCCAGCTTTATCTGCTTCATCAAGGAAAAAGGCAATAAGTGCGCGTTGAAGTTTTGCACCTTTACCGCGATAAAATGGGAAACCTGCACCGGTAACTTTTACACCTAATTCAAAGTCAATTAGATCATGTTGCTTTGCAATGTCCCAATGTGCTTGTGGTTCAAAGTCAAACGTATGCGTTCGATTGGATTCGAATACAACCTCATTATCCGTTTCATTTTTACCAGCCTTCACGTCTTCATTTGGAACGTTTGGCAGCGTGTAAAGCAGCTGAGTAATTTCTTTTTCGAAGGATTCAACATCTTGTTTTAAGGAGTTTTCCTTTGCTTTTAATTCGCTGGTTTGTGTTTTTGCAGCTTCCGCTTCACTCGATTTTCCTTCTTTGAACAGTTGTCCAATTTCTTTGGCTAGTTTGTTCAGTTCTGCCGCAATCGATTCCAATTCAGTTTTCGCTGCACGCCATGAAGCGTCTTTTTCAATGAGTTGATCCAACGTTGTTGTTGCATCGATGTTGCGTTTTTTCAGCCCTTCAATGATGGCTTCTTTTTCGTTACGAATTCTTCCGATTTCTAACATGAGGTGCGAATTTTAGGCGAATTTAATCAATTCAACCGATTCAATAATCTGAATAATGTGTGCGTTAAGCGGGTAACATAAAAAAAGGCGAACCGAAGCTCGCCTTTGTAAATGAAATACCGATTTCTTAAGCTTCTGCTGCTGCGAAAGGAACAACTGAAACAAATGAACGATTATCTTTTTTCTTACGAAAACTTACCAATCCATCTGAAAGAGCATAAAGTGTATGGTCTTTACCAATACCTACATTCTCTCCTGGATGATGTTTAGTGCCTCGTTGACGAACGATGATGTTACCAGCAATTGCTGCTTGACCACCATAAATCTTTACACCTAGTCGTTTACTTGCTGATTCACGACCGTTTTTCGAACTACCGACTCCTTTTTTGTGTGCCATCTTTCTAAAAGTTTAAGTTTCCTTGGAAACGTAAAGTTAAGCTTTAATGTCTTTAATTGAAATCGCCGTAAATGACTGACGATGTCCATTTTTCTTTTTGTATCCTTTTCTACGTTTCTTGCGGAAAACGATTACTTTATCACCTTTAACGTGATCTAATACTTCTGCAGTAACTTTTGCTCCTGCTATAGCTGGGGCGCCAACTGTGATTTTACCACCATTGTCAACCAATAACACACGATCAAACTCAACTTTTGATCCGGTTTCAGATGCCAATCGGTGTACAAAAATCTTTTGGTCTTTTTGCACTTTGAATTGCTGCCCTGCTATCTCTACTATTGCGTACATATAGCTTGTTTTTATATAAAGTTTCTAAAAATGGACGACAAAGATAGTGAAAATCTCTTATAATTCACATTCGGGTGTAAATAACTTTGATTTGGGTTGTAAACTACTAGCTTTAGGCATTAGGCAGTATGCTTTAGGCGTTGAGCGATACGGCCGAGAGTATACTTGCTTTCGTTCATGCGCTAAAGGCCTTTGAATTAATATGAAAATCAGCATCCCACAGCCTAAAGCCAACTGCCTACAGCCTAAAGCTTACAGCCTGTAAAATCTAAAGCTTCAAATTAGTAACATAGACCCCGACAAGAATGACAAGCATTGCAATAAATTGATAGATGCCAATTGTTTCATTGTGCCAAAGGCCGATAAAAACAGCTACTATCGGAATTAAATACGTCACGCTACTCGCAAAAACCGCTGAGGTGAGCTGAATGAGCCTGCTAAATAATACGACCGCTATTGCCGTCCCAATTATGGCAAGTATTGCGATCCATTGCAACGCATCTAGGCTTAACGGGTGGTTTTTAATAGTGTGCAAAGTTCCAACAGAAATATTGGCAAGAATAGCGAAGGGAAGGACAGTGAAAAAGGCCAACGAAGAGACTTCTGTTGCTTTAAGTCCATGAAGCTTATGCTTGATGGTGTTCAAGCTGATTGCGTAAAAAAGTGTGGCTATTACAATAGCAATAATGTGCGACCACTCACCATGAATACTGGCGTTTTTACCGGATACAACAAGTGCAATAATACCGACCGTTCCGAGAGTGATGCCAATCAGTTGATTTCGATTTAAGTGTACCTTGAAAATCAGGTAACCAATGATGAGCGAAAACACCGGTGTAAAACTATTTAACATTCCCGCAAATCCTGAAGAAATGCCCGTCTCGGCGTATGTAAAAAGAAATGCTGGAAAAAAGTTTCCGCAAAACCCGACAACAGCCAGGGGAACGAGGTTTTTCCGTTGCTTGAGTAGGTGGATTTTTGGGAGCGCGAAAGGGAGCAGGGCAAGTGATGCGATCAACATGCGCAATGCTCCCACTTGTGCGTCGCTGAAAATGGTAGATCCATCGGCAGCAAACATTCCTTTTTTCATCAATATAAACGAACTCCCCCAGGTGAGTGCGAGAAGAAGTAAAATACCCCAACTCATCAGTGATTTTGACATGGCGTAAAAGTACTCTTTTTCTTTATCAGCAACCTGAGCAGAATTGTGAAAAACATGTTGATAACGTGTTGATAATAGAGATGGCTACTTTCCCTCTAAAAATCCTTACCACTTTCTACCACTTATCTGATTTTATTAGTAATTTATATGATTTTGAGGAATAAAAATGTGCGTAATTTGAAACCTTTATTGATCTTAACCGTTAGAATTTATTAACAATTAAAAAACCGGTGGTAAAAAGTGGTAGAAATCCATTAATTTTACCCATTATTAATCGTCATGGCAGGCTTAGTTGGAGAATTTGAAGTGAAATTGGATGCGAAAGGTCGCTTCCTGTTTCCGTCTGGGTTGCGCAAGCAACTGCCTCCTTCTGCCCAACGAGATTTCATGTTGAATAAAGGTTTCGAAGAGTGTCTTACGTTGTATCCGCTTCCAGAGTGGGAAAAAATCAGTGATAAGCTTTCGAAAATGAACCTTTTCAAACCGAAAAATCGAATGTTTTACCGTTTATTCCATCAAGGCGCAAAGCAGGTAGCATTGGATAATGCCGGTCGTATTTTGATTCCAACGACACACATGCAGCGTGTTAATTTGAATCAAGAAGCAATGTTGATTGCGTACAACGATCGAATTGAAATCTGGGATAAGTCTACATACTTCGATATGATCGAAGGAAACATGGCGGATTTTGCCGATTTGGCAGATGAAGTAATGGGTGACTTGTCTAATGGAGAATAATACGACTTACCATATCCCAGTTCTTCGTGATGCATGTGTTGATGCATTGAACATACAACCAGATGGTGTGTATGTGGACGTCACGTTTGGTGGCGGTGGACATGCGCGTGCTATTTTTGAAAAATTGAGCGCAAAAGGTCAACTCATCGTCTTCGATCAAGACCCTGACGCGAAGAATAACGCTTGGGAGGCTCCCAATTTCCATTTTGTTCCAGCGAATTTTGCGTACCTCCAAAATCATTTAAAACTCCTCGGCTTCCCTAAAGTTGATGGAATTCTCGCCGATTTCGGTGTTTCCTCTCATCAATTCGATGAAGAATCCAGAGGGTTTTCTATACGCAGCAATGCCCCACTTGACATGCGTATGAATCAAGCGGGTGAGTTGTCAGCAGAAAAGGTGGTAAACGCATACAGCGAGGAAGAACTTGTAGCCATCTTTAAATCATACGGAGAATTACCAAATGCACGAAAAGTAGCTTCTCGTATAGTTGCTGTGCGCGAATCACGAGAAATTAAGACCACTCAGGATTTATTAGATGTTATTCAGCCCCTTGCCCCAAAGTTTAAAGAACACAAGTTTTTTGCTCAAGTATTTCAAGCGATTAGAATTGAAGTCAATGGCGAATTAGAAGTCTTGAAAAAGTTTCTTCACCAATGCGAGAGTTGCCTAAAACCGAATGGGAGACTGGTTGCGTTATCCTACCATTCACTGGAAGATAGATTAGTTAAGAATTGGATGAAGCGAGGCTCCTTTGACGGGACAATCACAAAAGATTTCTTTGGAAACGTACTAAAGCCATTTACAGAGGTAAACAGACATCCTATTCTGCCAACCGAGGAAGAAATGGAAAAGAATTCGCGCGCTCGAAGTGCTAAATTGAGAATAGCTGAACGGAATGATGGATAACGAATACATAGATAAAGATACCATCGCAGAGGTGCAGCAAAAGACGAAGAAAAAATCGCCTGCAAAGGAGAAAAAACGTCCTGCTCAATCAAACGCACTTGCCCAAATATTAAATGGAGAATTCCTTACAAAAGAATTTGTACTCAACAACCTCAACTTTATTTTCTTCATCATCTTCCTATTGCTTTTAATTGTGGGAAAAGGTTACTACGGTAAGCAATTGTCAAAAGATGTGGACTCTACCCAAAAAGAGGTCGATGAGTTGACTGCTGATTTCGTTGAGGCAAAAGCACGATTTGAGGAAGAAACGCGGCGATATAAATTGGTGGAGCGACTTGAAAAACGAGGATTGAAAGAATCCCAGAACGAAACAAAAGTTATTCGAATTAAAACGGACAAAGAGTAAAAATGGACGTCAAGAAAAATATCTTTTGGAAGGCTTACTTCGTTTACTTCATCTTCTTGATCGTGATGTTGGTGGTTCTTTTTCAAACTATTAGCATCCAATTAGAGGGAGTTGCTGGCGTAGTAAATGAAGACTCAAGTGATCGAATTCCTGTTAAAACGATCGAACGCATTCCTCGACGCGGTGAAATTCTTGATGTCAACTATACCCCACTAGTTACTACAGTAACATTCTACGATATACACATGGATGCAACGGTTGTTGACCAAAAGATATTTGATGCAGAAGTCACCGATCTTGCAAAAGGTTTAGCGCGCTTGTATCCTGATATGTCAGCCAGAGAATATGAGAATAAAATTCGAACAGCTCGTGAACAGAAAAACAGGTACTTGCTCATCCGTAAAAAAGTCACGAACGAAGAACGAAAGGCACTCCGTGAATTACCTATTTTCGAATTAGGTCAATTGAAAGGTGGAATAATAGATAACGACGAACAACTCATCAGAAAACTTACGCACGGCAAAATGATGAGACGAACCATTGGTTACTACCAAAATGATGGCAAAAAAGAATTGAAAGTAGGTATTGAAGGCGCGTTTAATTCATATCTGTCAGGCGAACCAGGTGCTGAGATCATTCATAAAATCTCAAGTGGTTGGAAGAAAACCGGTCAAGTGGTGAAAGAAGCGATTGAAGGTGCTGATATTGTGTTATCCATCGATAAAGACATTCAAGAAGTAGCCGACTCCGAATTGGAAAGGCAACTCAAATTACAAGGGGCCAAAAACGGATGTGTCATTGTTATGGATGTGAAAACCGGCTTCGTAAAAGCGATTTCAAACCTAACGCTTTCGGAAGAAGATGGACAATGTTACGAAAAGTACAATTTTGCCATCGGTTGGGCCGAAGTTCCAGGCTCTACCTTCAAGTTGGCTTCTTTAATGGCAGCGCTTGAGGATGAAAAAATCAACATCAATGATACTGTAAACGCCTATGGTACATACACGTTTTACGGCACTTCAATGAAGGATGCTCACGAAGGTGGTTATGGACGTATTACCATCAAACGTGCGTTTGAAAAGTCTTCAAATGTCATTTCTCAAGTAATTCACCGCGCTTACCGCAATGAACCGGAAGCATTTATCGAACGCCTCGAAGAATTTGGCCTTACTGAACCATTGGGCATCGATCTTGAAGGAGAGGCAGATCCCGTTGTTCCACGCCCATCGCAATCTCGCTGGCATGGATTATCTCTACCATGGATGGCAGTGGGTTATGAAGTCCGTCAATCACCACTTCAAACACTTGCTTTTTACAATGCAGTTGCAAATGGTGGCACGTTGGTTAGACCTCAATTTGTAAAAGAAATCAGAAGAGGTAGTCAAGTTATTAAGTCGTTCAAACCTGTCGTAATCAGAAAGAAAATTTGTTCTGATGAAACACGTGACATCTTACATGAATGTTTGAAAGGCGTAATGAAAGATGGGGGAACAGGGGCTAAATTGACTTCTTCACAATTCGAAATCGCTGGAAAAACTGGTACTGCAGTAATTAGCAACACCGACATCCGTTCAGGTATTGTTGGAGATAAAAAATACCAAGCATCTTTTGTTGGTTATTTCCCGGCCTCAGACCCAATTTATTCTTGTATTGTGGTGATTTCTGCACCGAGCAAGGATATTTATGGTGCGACAGTTTCAGGTACCGTATTCGCAGCTGTGGCCAACAAGGTGTATGCTTCAACGCTGAAGTACCACAAAGCCATTAATGAAAACAGAAAGAAAAAGTCAACCACACCAAAAGTCTACAGCGGCAATAAATACGATCTACTGAAGGTGTTTAAGGGACTAAACGTGATTTACGACATCCAGAAAGATGGCGAATGGCTTAATCCTAAATCCGATTCCAATGGTGTGCAATTGTCCTATAGAACGGTAAGCAAAAATACGGTACCTAATCTCAAGGGTTTAACGGCTAAAGATGCGGTTTACATCATCGAATCAAAAGGAATGACGGCTCACGTAAGAGGTTATGGTCGCGTGGTGAAACAGTCAATTCCTGTGGGTCGACCAATTTTCAAAGGTGGGGTAGTTGAACTTTTATTGCAGCCATGAAAAGACAGCTTGAGGACATATTAGTAAAGGAAGGTATCACTTCAATTGAGGGATCGACTGCATTGCCAATCGACCAGTTGGTATTTGATTCGCGCAAGGCTGTAAAGGGTTCGGTATTTTTTGCTATTCAAGGAACAGCAACGGATGGACACAATTTCATTCCTCAAGTCATTGAAGCCGGATGTGAATGTATTGTTTCTGAACGTCCGGTAGATGCACCAGCTGGAGTAACGGTTATCCATACGGTTAATTCAGCTGAATCGCTCGCGCGAATGGCGGATCGTTTTTATTCATCTCCATCAAAACAGTTGAAATTAATTGGAGTAACGGGTACGAATGGAAAAACGACAACTACTACATTACTTTTTAATGTATTCCGCACGATGGGTAAATCATGCGGGTTGCTTTCTACAGTTGTCAATAAGATCAATGATCGAGAAATTCCATCGACGCACACTACGCCAGATCCTGTTTCACTCAATGCGTTGTTAGCTGAAATGGTTGCTGAAGGTTGCACGCACTGCTTCATGGAGGTGAGTTCGCATGCGGTGGATCAACACCGGGTTACTGGGTTGCATTTTACTGGTGGTGTTTTCACGAATATTACGCACGATCACCTCGATTACCATAAGACATTCGCCAACTACATCAAAGCAAAAAAAGGCTTCTTTGATCAGCTTCCAAAAAATGCGTTTGCGCTGGTAAATGCGGATGATAAAAACGGAAGCGTAATGCTTCAAAATTCGTCTGCTGACAGGCATACATATGCATTAAGATCTCCGGCAGATTACCGAGCCAAAGTCATTGAAAATCAATTTTCAGGATTGGTTCTTCAACTCGATGGTGTGGAGGTTTGGACAAAGTTGATTGGTGATTTCAACGCATACAATTTATTGGCGGTATATGGCGTATGTCGTTTGCTAGGTGAGGACCAAACGGAAGTCCTAACTGCAATCAGTCGCTTAGAATCCGTTGAGGGGCGTTTTCAATACCTCAACAGTGACTCAGGAATTACAGCCATCATAGATTATGCGCACACACCGGATGCCCTTGAAAATGTATTGAAGACAATCCAAAATATTCGAAAAGGAAGTTCTTCAGTAATAACCGTTGTCGGTTGCGGTGGAGATCGTGATAAAGATAAACGACCTAAAATGGCGGCTATCGCAGCGGTTAAAAGTGATCAGGTTATTCTGACATCAGACAATCCGCGATCAGAAGATCCCCAAGACATCATCGATCAAATGATGAACGGAATTGAGCTGAGCGAACAGGTAAAGACGTTATCCATCGTAGATCGAAAACAAGCGATTAAAACGGCGATTGCGTTGGCCAAGTCTGGAGATATCATCTTGATTGCTGGCAAAGGACATGAAAAATACCAAGAAATAAAAGGCGTAAAACACCCATTTGATGATAAAGCTCTAGCGAACGAATTGTTTCACCAACTACAAAAATAATGCTGTACTATTTATTTGATTTTCTTGATTCATTAAACTTCCCAGGTGCCGGACTTTTCCAGTACATCTCGTTCCGGGCTGCCATGGCATTGATCACTTCGCTTATTGTGTCCATTTTCTTTGGGAAACGTATCATCAATTTATTGAGACGTCAACAAATTGGTGAAACAGTCCGTGATCTTGGGCTTGCGGGACAAATCGAAAAATCCGGAACCCCAACAATGGGCGGAATCATCATACTGAGCGCCATACTTATCCCTACGTTGCTCTTTGCCAAATTGCATAATATCTATGTCATCACGATGGTCATTGCAACCATTTGGCTGGGAGTAATAGGTTTCTTAGATGATTATATCAAAGTATTCAAGAAAAATAAAGAAGGCCTCGCAGGAAAATCTAAAATAGTCGGACAAATAGGCGTCGGGTTAATTGTCGGTACAATCTTGTATTTCTCCGATGACGTAAAGGTCCACAAACGAGTGCCAGCCGACTACAAACTGCAGCCCAAAGAGCAATATGTTACTCACCAACATACAGCTAACGATAAAGACGAAGACTATAAGTGGATCATGACCGATGATATGACCACCACCATTCCATTTATCAAAGGAAATGAGTTCAATTACAACTGGTTAATTGGCGATATGGATAAATCTTACGGATGGTTGCTGTTCATTCCGATTGTCATTTTTATTGTCATTGCGGTATCAAATGGTGCGAATATGACGGATGGACTTGATGGTCTAGCAACGGGAACATCTGCGATTATTGGTTTAGCCCTCGCGGTTTTAGCCTACGTTAGTTCAAATGCCAAGTTTGCTGATTACCTGAACGTGATGTACATCCCGATGGCTGAAGAGCTGGTGATTTTTATTGCGGCTTTCGTAGGTGCATGTATTGGTTTCTTGTGGTACAATTCGTATCCCGCGCAAGTATTTATGGGCGATACAGGAAGTTTAGCTTTAGGAGGAATCATTGCTGTATTCGCAATTTCAATTCGCAAGGAGTTGCTAATCCCTGTTTTGTGCGGTGTGTTCTTGATTGAGAATTTATCTGTCATTCTTCAGGTGGGATATTTCAAATACACCAAAAAACGATTTGGTGAAGGAAAACGAATATTCAAAATGGCGCCTCTTCACCACCATTACCAAAAAGTAGGACTTCACGAAGCGAAAATCGTATCGAGATTTTGGATCGTTTCTGTCCTTCTCGCTGTTATTACCATTGTAACGCTCAAGCTCCGTTAATTGGAAGGAAAAGGTAAACATATCGCCATTTTAGGAGCCGGAGAAAGCGGTGTAGGAACTGCATTTCTTGCTAAAAAGCAGGGATGGACAGTGTTTGTGTCCGATCGGGGAGAGGTGAAGGAAGATAACCAGATTGAGCTCATTAATCTCGGTGTTGAATGGGAACAAGGTACACATTCTGTGGAGCGAATTTTATCCGCTGACTTGATCGTTAAATCTCCCGGAATTCCTTCAACAGTTTCCCTCATTCAACAAGCAAAAAATAAAGGAATTCCAGTTATTTCTGAAATTGAATTCGCCGGGTACTATTCCAACGCCAAAACCATTTGCATCACAGGAAGTAACGGCAAGACAACGACTACAATGCTCACTTACCACATCTTGAAAAAAGCCGGTATTCACGTCGGATTAGCTGGAAATGTGGGAAAAAGTTTCGCTCGTCAGGTGGCAGAAAATGATTTTGAATGGTACGTACTCGAATTGAGCTCTTTTCAATTGGATGATATGTTTGAGTTCAGAGCAAATATTGCCATGTTACTCAACATTACGCCTGACCACCTTGACCGATACAATTACGATATCGATCAGTATGCAGCAGCCAAATTCCGCATACTTCAGAATCAGACAGCGGAAGACTGGTTCATTTATAATTATGACGATGCATTGATCCGAAAAGGGATGGAACATCGTTCAATTACTGCTCAACTTGCTCCGTTTTCAATGGAAGAAGAAATTAAGCAAGGGGGCTTCGCAAACACGCAAACACTAACAATAAACATAAAAGATCAATTCACTATGTCAATTCACGATTTAGCACTAAAGGGTAGACACAATACCCAAAATTCATTGGCTTCCGGAATCGCTTCCCGAATCCTTGAAATCAGAAAAGAAGTCGTTCGAGAAAGTCTCGAAGATTTCGTCAATGTTGAACACCGTCTGGAGTTTGTTGCCAAAGTTCACGGGATCGAATTTATCAATGATTCCAAGGCAACAAATGTCAATTCGACTTGGTTTGCGCTAGAAAGCATGGACAAACCAACTGTTTGGGTAGTTGGGGGCGTAGACAAAGGAAACGACTACTCCGAATTGATGGAGTTGGTCAAAGGAAAAGTTAAGGCAATCATCTGTTTGGGCGTCGACAATCAAAAATTACTGGAAACCTTCACAGGTGAAGTAGAGACAATTGTCGAGGCGCGTTCTGCCATGGAAGCAGTGGCTTATGGTTACCGATTGGCAAAAGATGGAGAAACTGTTTTGCTTTCGCCGGCTTGTGCTTCGTTTGATTTATTCGAGAACTACGAAGACAGGGGGAATCAATTTAAAACGGCTGTGCGCGCGCTGTAATTTTTCCAAATGATCAAGAAGTCCGACAGTAAAGCAACGGAAGAGCTTATCGCCAAGCGCCATGAAGACAGACGTCACATGGTCTATGGTGCAATGCGTTCTCATGGGAAGCTATGGGGAATGGATTGTTTTTCATGGTTTAATCCTGAGGTGGATGCGTTAAACGCTGCCATTCAACACTTTCATTCTCCAGTGATTTGTTTGATAAATACTTCCCTTTTGAACGAGCTTCTTTCTGTCCGTACTAGTTGGATGAAAAACATAGATGTCATCTGTACAATTGATGATCATCTCGATCAACTTAACTTGGAAAAACTGGAGAACGGTGCAACAATCTTTGTTAATTCAACATTACTTGAAGCACTCCGTACTGTTCAACAAATTAATCAACACAATCGAATCGTACTCATTACTTCGAATCGCACTCAATCATTGGATGATCAATTGGAAGTGGATAGATTCATAGCCGCAGCAAAAGCATTATGAAGGCATACTTGAACTACTTAAAGGGCGACAGGGTAATTTGGATAATTACACTACTCATGCTGGCTTTTTCGTTAGTCAGTGTGTACAGCTTTGTCCCAATTCTAGTGAAAATTGAAGGAGGGACCCCGTTCAAGTACCTTTTCAAGCACCTTATATATGTGGTCATTGGCTTTGCTGTAATGTATTGGATCCACAGAAGAGATTCAAAATACATAAACCAAATTTCCACCTTCGGATTTTACGTCGCTATCGGCTTGTTGATCTTCACTTTTTTCTTCGGTGCCAAAGTGAATGATGCCGGACGCTGGATCCGAATTCCTTTCGTCGGCTTGACGTTTCAATCTTCCGATTTTGCAAAAGTAGCGATCATCCTCTACCTATCTAAAATGCTCGTTCGTAAAAAGGACGTGCTGGATAAATGGAAAGGCGGATTTGGTCCTGTGCTGTGGCCTGTAGTAATTATTAGTGCATTGATCTTTAAAGATAATTTTTCTACCTCAGCATTGATTTTCATGATCTGCCTTATCCTCATGTTCATTGGAAATGTGCCTTTTACAAAACTGTTGAGTATTTTGGTAGCTGGAGTTGCCATGGCTTTGTTGGCTGTCGCTTTGCAAAAGGCTGTACCTGAATTGAATATCCTCCCTCGACTTCAAACGTGGGAAAACAGGATTTTTAATAAACTGGAAGGCAATCAAGACTTGCAATCGAACGCGCAGTCAAATAATGCCAAGCTGGCTATTTTCAACGGGTCTGTTTTCGGTAAAGGTGTTGGTGATGGACAATTAAAAGAGTACTTGCCTGAAGCCTATGCCGATTTTTATTATGCCAGCTTTGTGGAAGAATTTGGAATTATTTCTGCTATTTTTCTTATGCTTCTTTACCTCATTTTACTTTTCCGAATCATACGAATTGGTCTTCGGTCGGAAAGTTTATTTGAAACATATGCCAGCCTCGGAATAGGAATCCTCCTGCTAACTCAGGCCTCTGTAAATATGCTCGTTTGTACAGGTGTGTTCCCTGTAACTGGTCAAAACATGCCGTTGTTAGCAATGGGTGGATCAGCTTTAATTATGACTTGTGTATCCATTGGGATAATTCAAAGTTTTGCTTACAAACAAGAAAAGCAAAAAGAAACAAAACTTACGAATGAAATCGCCTAATATGAATTTAGAACGCGTTGTACTTTCTGGTGGCGGAACAGGTGGACATATATTTCCGGCTATTGCGGTTGCTGATGAAATCAAACGGCGTTACCCAAATGCAGAGATTCTTTTTGTTGGTGCAATTGGGAAAATGGAAATGGAAAAAGTTCCAGCAGCAGGTTATCCAATAACAGGCTTGCCTATCGCTGGACTTCAACGTAAACTAACAATTAAAAACCTGATCCTTCCGTTCAAACTTTTAAAGAGTTTATTCCAGGCGCGATCCATTTTAAAGGGCTTTAATCCACAGGTAGTTGTCGGATTTGGTGGTTATGCCAGTGGCCCAACGCTTAAAATGGCCAACTTTCTGGGTATGCCGACCTTGATTCAGGAGCAGAATTCTTTTCCTGGAAAAACCAATAAATTACTTGCACCCAAAGCAAAAGCCATCTGCACAGCTTATTCAGGATTAGAAAAGTATTTCGCGTCCTCCAATATCGTTGAAACAGGAAATCCTGTCCGACTGGAAGTCACACAAATTGAAGGAAAGAAAGCGGAAGGCTATTCATTTTACGCACTCGATCCAACTAAAAAAACCATACTGATTATTGGCGGAAGTCTCGGTGCACGCACATTGAATCAAGCAATAATTCATCATATTTCAACGATCGAATCATCGGACATTCAAGTCCTATGGCAATGCGGAAAACTCTATAATGCGCAATTGAATAACGAATTGTCACAACTACAATCAAGCACTATTCACCGCGTACAGTTCATCGAACGTATGGATTTGGCTTACGCTGTGGCTGATTTAATTATATCAAGAGCAGGAGCTATTTCAGTTTCCGAATTGTGTCTTGTTGGGAAGCCGGTTATTTTGGTCCCATCACCCAACGTTGCTGAAGATCATCAAACCAAAAATGCCATGGCATTAGTTAATTCGAATGCAGCAGTTCTGGTTCGAGACAATGAAGCGATAGAACATATGGTTCCCCGGGCAATAGAGCTGTTGCAAGATCAAAACGCGTGTGTTGAATTGTCTGCAAATATTCTTCAGTTGGGAAAACCAAATGCAACAGTTTCCATCGTTAATGAAATTGAAAAATACGCGAGATCATGAATCGTCTGGATTCCGTTCAATTGGATAAGTTTAAAAATGCCTATTTCATTGGTATAGGAGGGATTGGTATGTCTGCTCTTGCACGTTATTTTAATCAGTTGGGATGGAAAGTTGCAGGATACGATAAAACACCTTCTCCTCTTACCACGGAATTGGAAAATGAAGGAATTCAGGTTCATTTTAACGATGAACTATCTCAAATTTCTGAAGAATATAAAAATGTCGAAAATACACTTGTAGTCTTTACCCCTGCTATACCAAAGGACCATGCACAATTGAATTGGTTCAAGTCAAAAAATGCACAATTGTATAAGCGATCTGAAGTACTGGGTATACTCACACGTCACTCAAAAGGATTAGGTGTTGCAGGCACACATGGTAAGACTACTACAAGTTCCATGTTGGCGCACATACTGCATCAGTCTTCCTCGCCATGCAATGCATTTTTAGGTGGAATAGCAACCAATTTCAACTCCAATTTGGTAGTTGATCCAACCGCTGAATACACTGTAATTGAAGCCGATGAATTTGACCGATCTTTTTTGAATCTGAGACCGTTTGCTTCGATTATAACATCGATGGATCCCGATCATTTGGACATTTATGATACGACGGAAGCGTTTGCTGAAGGATTTCAACACTATGCCGCGCTCACCGCTGAAAACGGATTTTTAGTTATCCGAAAAGGATTAGAATTGAATTCAGTAAAGGCCATTACCTATGGGATGAATGAACCTGAGGCAGATGTTGCTGGTTCCAATTTGAAGTATGACAATGGACGAATCTATGTGGACGTGGTTGTGAATGGTCAACTTTGGAAAGAAGTGGAACTTGGTCTACCTGGAAATCACAATGCAGAGAACGCATTAGCATGTATTGCGTTAACCTCGAAGTTGGGAATTTCCGAGTCTGAAATTCGCAGTGGGTTGGCCACTTTTAAGGGTGTGAAACGGCGGTTTGAATTCCATGTTCGGTCTGAAAAATGGACGTATATTGACGATTACGCCCATCATCCAACGGAAATACAAGCGTTAATTAGCTCGGTAAGAATGATGTATCCGAATAAAACGATCACGACCATCTTTCAACCCCATTTATTCAGCCGTACACGTGACTTCTTTGAAGGATTTGCCAAAGAATTATCGGCTGTAGACCACTTGATTTTAATGCCCATATACCCAGCAAGAGAGCTCCCGATAGAGGGAATTACTAGTGATGCGTTGCTCGCAAAAACAACGGCTGGTAAAAGCGAATTGCTCATGCCTGAAAAAGTAATTCAACGCATAGTAGAGCTCGACGGAGGCGTTTTGTTGACTGTCGGAGCTGGCGATATTGACCGTTTGATTGTCCCACTTAAATCCGCATTGCAATGAAAATTTGGTTAAAACGAATTGGCTTACTTCTGGTGGTGGCAAGTGTGTTTGCCTTGCTCAGTTTGGCTGGTAAATCACAAGAAGAGAAACAGATCAATAAGCCTGAAATTGTCATTCATGTCAATGGAGAACATGCGTTTTTAACGGAAGATGAGCTCTATTTAAGGCTGCGACGAAAAGGCTTCGTTTTTGATGGCCAGAAGCAGGCTGGTTTACAAACAGCTGAAATTGAACAGTTCATTTCTGCCATGACAGAGGTTAAACATGTAAAGGTTTTTACAAAACTCGGAAACTCATGGAAAATTGAGATCGAATTACGCCGACCAATTGCGCGGATTTTTAACGCAGTGAACGAGACATTTTACTTGGATGAAGATGGTGTAGTGATGAAATCATCCACTTTACATACTGCCCGAGTGGTGGTGGTTACCGGACATTTACCGGATCGAATCAACTCTATATCTATACCAGAAATTATTAACAACCCAACCTTGAAAAGTTCTCGAAAATTGGATGATGTGTACCGCATTTCCAATTATGTTTGTAATGATCCCTTACTGCAGTCGCTTATAGGCCAAATTCACGTTAAAAAAGACGGAGATTTCCTGTTAATTCCGCTTGTTGGGGGTCACGAAATTGTTTTCGGATCGGCTTCGTCAGATCAAGAAGTAAGGGAAAAGTTCAAGAAGCTAAAGATCTTTTATAAAGAGGCAATTCCGTATGAAGGCTGGGATAAATACGATATCATTAGCTTGAAATACAACAAACAAATTGTGTGTAAAACAGTAGACGGATATACCGAAGAAAAAGAATAGACTATGTCAAAGATTATTGTAGGGTTAGATATCGGTACGACAAAAATTGCCTGTTTCGTTGGACGTAAAAACGAACATGGTAAAATAGAAATCCTTTCGATGGGCAAAAGCGAATCGTTAGGCGTTACGCGCGGAATGGTTTCAAACATTGAGCGTACAGTTCAATCGATTCGCACAGCTGTTGAAGAGGCGCAAGAACGCGTGGAGGGTGATCTAACTATCCGTGTCGTGAATGTCGGAATCGCAGGTCAGCACATTAAAAGTATTCAACACCGAGGAATCCACACTAGGGATCAAATTGATAACGAGATTAGTCAGCAAGATATTGATGCACTCGTTGATGACATGTACAAGTTAGTCATGTTACCAGGTGAGGAAATCATTACTGTATTGCCTCAAGAGTACATTATCGACAGCGAACAAGGGATTAAAGATCCAATCGGAATGGCCGGACGTCGTTTAGAAGCGAATTTCCATATCATTACTGGTCAAATTGGGGCTTCAATGAACATTAAAAAATGTGTTCAACGCGCTGGTTTAGAAGTGAATCAAATCGTACTTGAACCAATTGCTTCATCTGACGCAGTGCTTTCTGATGAAGAAAAAGAAGCAGGTGTCGTATTGGTTGACATTGGTGGTGGAACAACAGATGTGGCCATTTTCCATGAAGGAATTATTCGTCATACGGCTGTCATTCCGTTTGGTGGTAATGTCATCACAGAAGACATCAAAGAAGGCTGTACGATCATGAAACGCCATGCCGAAATGTTGAAAGTGAAATTCGGATCGGCTTTGGCGTCAGAAAGTCAAGAAAATGAGGTGGTTTGTATTCCAGGTTTGCGAGGTCGTGATTCAAAAGAAATCACTGTGCGCAACCTAGCGCGGATCATTCAGTCGCGAATGGAAGAAATCATCGAATTGGTTCATTATGAAATTTTGAACTCCGGATACAGCAAGAAATTGATTGGTGGAATCGTCGTTACCGGTGGTGGGGCTCAATTGAAACACGTCACACAATTGTTCGAATACATCACAGGTATGGATTCACGGATTGGTTACCCAACTGAGCACCTTGCAAATACCAACCACATCGAAAACATTACCAGTCCAATGTACAGTACTGGAATCGGATTGGTATTGAAAGGATTTGAAGCACTTGAAAAAAGTAAAGAGGTTGTCGATCCGGCAAGCAATGGAAAAGTGGCAGGTCCAACCCGAAAAGAAGGGACATTTTTCAAAACCTTCTTTGAAAAGAGTAAAGAATTCTTCGCTTCAGAAGATTAACGCATACAATTACAACAATAAACGAGAGAAAAATGGAATTTGATTTACCAAGAGAGACAAGCTCAATCATTAAGGTGATTGGTGTAGGTGGAGGTGGCAGCAATGCTGTGAACCACATGTACGGACAAGGAATTATTGGTGTTGACTTCATCGTCTGCAATACAGATCGTCAGGCGTTGGATATTTCCCCTGTTCCTTATAAAGTTCAATTGGGACCTTCATTAACCGAAGGTAGAGGTGCAGGTTCAATTCCGGAAATTGGAATGAATGCAGCCATTGAAAACATCAATGAGATCCGTGAGGTATTGAGTAAGAATACGAAAATGGTTTTTGTAACCGCTGGAATGGGAGGTGGAACCGGTACGGGTGCTGCCCCAGTTATTGCGCAAGTTGCAAAAGAACTCGGCATTCTTACCGTTGGTATTGTCACAGTGCCGTTTAATTTTGAAGGTAGAAAAAGACGTCAACAAGCAGAGGAAGGTCTAAATAAAATGCGCGAAAATGTCGATACTTTATTGGTAATCAATAATGAACGCCTTCGTGAAATTACCGGAAATTTAACCATCAATAGTGCTTTTGCTCAAGCTGATGATGTCTTGACAACAGCTGCGAAAGGAATCGCTGAAGTTATTTCTGTAGCGGGTGCCATTAATGTAGACTTCAATGATGTCAATACAGTAATGCGAAATAGCGGACACGCGATTATGGGCTCAGCAAGTGCTGAAGGTGAAAATAGAGCAATTACGGCGGTGCAAGAAGCACTAACTTCACCGTTGTTAAACGATAACGATATCAGCGGTGCACAATACGTATTGTTGAATATTACATACGGTGATAAAGAAGTCCTCATGGATGAAATTACTGAAATCACTGATTACATTCAGCACGAAGCTGGATCAACTGCAGATGTCATTTGGGGACATGGGTACGATTCAACACTCGGTGATAAATTAAGCATTACCATTATAGCTACCGGTTTAAGTTCAAGTCCAATTACCGGATTCGAAAAAGCACCGGAAAAGAAAGTCACTCGATTGGATGATGAACCAAAGAATGAAATCGTTGCTCCATTGACTTCTCCAACTCAAGCAGCTGTTGTTCAATCTAGCTTCCCTGAAACACCTCAAAACGAATTGACTGAAGAACCATTCCTGAAAACAGTAACTCCCGTTAGTGATCAGGTGGTGAATGATTCACCTTCGTCATATGCGGTAAATGCTGAGCCACAAGAACAGAAAGAAATGCAGTTCGATTGGGAAATTGCTCCTTCGGTGCAGTCTCAAGTAGAGGCGCCTGTCAATGAGGTTGTGTTGGACGATCAAAAGGAAGAAGTAGTGCGCTTTATGCTTGAAGACGATTCCAACGATAAAATCAGCATGGAATCTGCGAACACGCGAACAGTTCTTTCTCCAGAAGATCAACAAAGAAGAACACAAGAAAGACTTTCTAAAATTCAAGAATATACCGCGAAATTGAAGCGTGCTGAAGGAATTACAGAATTTGAAAATGAACCAGCATTCGTTCGCCGAAATATAGAGCTAGATCATTCGGTTAAAAGCAGTGAAGAACCTCTTGGCCGATTTGGTATAGCGAATGATGGCAGCGGTCCAGTTCTGAGAAGTAATAATTTCTTACACGATAACGTTGACTAATGAGCTTCACTGATCAAATTAATGCAGATATAAAACAAGCTATGCTGTCTAAAGAAAAAGACAAATTAGCTGTTCTTCGCGATATTAAATCGAAGTTATTGCTTGAAGCAACTTCTGGTTCAGGTGCCGAAATCTCTGATGATGTAGCCATGAAAATTTGCTTGAAATTACACAAGCAGCGCATGGAAACCTATGAGATTTACATAACTCAAAGTCGCGAAGATCTTGCGGCTGATGAATTGTTTCAAGCGCAGGTACTAGAGACCTACCTTCCTAAAATGCTCTCTGAGGATGAGATTAGAGCAGAGGTTAACATGGCCATTGAAGCCGTAAATGCTGCTGGACCTCAAGATATGGGTAAGGTAATGGGAATGTTAACTCCTAAGTTAGCCGGGAAAGCGGATGGTAAACTCATTGCAGCACTGGTGAAAGAAGCGTTAGCTGCTAAATAAGTTTCTCTCTGACGAAATTATTTTCGTCTTATTGTTGTAAAAGAAGCGCGTTCATTGAACGCGTTTTTTTTTAGTCTACATTTCTCATATTCATTACTTTTGCTCCATGTCCACACAACAGTTGAATGCCTTAAAAGAAGAAATAGCTGGAGTTATTCGTGCATATCATGTAAAAGGTTGGTCTCCGGCAACTTCAACCAATTATTCCTTTAAAGATGATTCAGGAACAATTTGGGTGAGTAAGTCGGGTGTGGATAAAGCCTATTTTTCGGCAAATGATTTCATGAATGTTACAACAGACGGTGAAGGATGTGGCGAGTATGTCGACATTAGGCCATCTGCGGAAACCCTTATCCATTGTACGTTATATAAATTGTTTCCAGAAGTAAAAGTGATTCTTCATAGCCATGGCGCGTTTCCAGTTGTGCTTTCCTCCATTGTCAATGATGAAATTTTATTTGAGGGGTATGAAATTTTGAAAGGATTTGAAGGAATTTCAACTCACGAAACTGCGCTAAATATTCCGGTTTTTGACAATTCACAGGATATGAAAACATTCTGTAATCTACTCGAGAAGAATAAAGAGAAACTTACGGCGCACTCCTTTGTCATGCGCAAACATGGCACATACGCTTGGGGAAAAGACCTGTTCTCAGCAAAACGACATATTGAAACGTTGGACTATCTTTGCCAATGTAAATGGATGATACGTTCAAAACCATAATTTCTTTTATCAATGGCAATTTTATCGATTCCCGAACAAAAGGCGGAATGGCACGACCCACAGGAAATTAATTCCTTCCTAAACAATCGCGGTATATTCTTCGACCAATGGACATGCAATGTACTGTTTGAAGATACTGCAAGTCAGGACGAAATTCTTTCAGCTTATGCGAAAGACTTGGATCCATTCATGAAACAAGGTGGTTACCTCACGGCTGATGTGATTTCAATCAATTCCCTTACAGAAAATTATCCCGCCATCCGTTCAAAATTCCTTGCCGAGCATACCCATTCAGAAGATGAAATTCGCTTTTTTGTGGATGGAAAAGGGCTGTTTTGGTTTCACTTGGATAACGAGCCTGTTTTCAATCTCTTGTGCGAGAAAGGTGACCTTATTTCGGTTCCGGCCGGAACAAAACACTGGTTTGATGCTGGCGAAACAAGTCCTTTCGTAAAAGCTATTCGCATTTTTATAGATACAAGTGGCTGGGTACCCGATTATACCAATTCAAAAGTGGAAGAGCATTTTGCTGATTTCCAATTCCCAATTCGTTGATTAGTCATGAGTTCAACCATCCGTTTTATTTTAACAGATATTGAAGGAACAACCACATCTATTTCGTTCGTTTATGATGTGCTTTTTCCTTACTTCCGTGAACACCTGAACGAATTATCCGATTTATCTGAAGAGGAGGAAGTTAAAAAGGCAATTGAGCAGACCATTGATCTTGCATCAAAAGAAGAACACCTTCAACTCGAAACTGTTGATGAGGTAATTGAGCAATGGAAACAATGGAGCTTGGCAGATAAAAAAATAACGCCACTTAAAACAGTTCAAGGCGTCTTGTGGAAGAAAGGTTACGAAGAGGGAACAATTAAAGGACATGTATATCCTGATGTTGAACCGGCTCTTCGCAAATGGAAAGCAGAGGGCATAAGTTTAGGCGTATTCTCGTCCGGATCAGTGCAAGCTCAAAAACTGTTGTTTGGATACAGCGATGCAGGGAACCTTCTCGATTGCTTCTCCGTTTATTTTGATACAACTACCGGCACAAAAAGAGAGAGTTCAACATACACAACCATTGCTGAACAATTGAATTTAGGAACTAGTGAAATACTTTTCCTTTCAGATATACGTGAAGAACTAGAAGCGGCGGAACACTCAGGCATGAGAACAATTCAACTCGTACGAGAAGGAAATTCACCCAATTGGAGAACAACAGCCACTGATTTTTACGCAGTAGATGATCTGATACAACAACAAATAAATGAGCACATTTAGAACAATTTGGACAACAGAGGATCGCTATGTTGAGGTGATCGACCAGCGAAAATTGCCACATCTATATGAAACGGTGGTATTGAAAACCTATAAGGATGCTGAAGTTGCCATCAAAGATATGACCGTTCGGGGTGCTCCGCTGATTGGTGCAACTGCGGCCTATGGAATATACCTTGCTGTGCGCGAATTAATTGAAAAAGAACTGGAAGGAACTTTTCTAGATGAGGCATTCAGTGCATTACGAGCTTCCCGACCAACAGCCGTAAATTTATTTTGGGCATTGGATCGTATGCGAAATGCGTTAGATAATTGCCAAGGAAATTTTCTTGACACCGCATGGAACACGGCCAATCAACTCGTGGAAGAAGATGTGGAAACATGCCGTATGATTGGGGTACATGGTTTATCGTTTATCGAAGAAATTGCCAAGAAAAAGAAGGGCGATGTGGTCAATATTCTTACGCATTGTAATGCCGGAATGCTTGGTTGTATTGAATGGGGAACGATCACTTCTCCAATTTATCAAGCGGTTCAAAAGGGAATAAAGGTCCATGTGTGGGTTGATGAAACACGACCGCGCAACCAAGGTTCAAACCTAACTGCATATGAATTAACCCGCCACAACGTTCCGCATACTTTAATTGTAGATAATGCCGGTGGACACCTCATGCAGCACGGAATGGTGGATATGGTGATTGTCGGTACGGACCGCACTACTCGTAACGGCGATGTAGCAAATAAAATTGGGACGTATTTAAAAGCGTTGGCCGCACACGATAATAACATTCCATTGTATGTAGCCCTTCCTTCAACTACTCTTGATATGACTATCCGTGACGGATTAAGTGAAATTCCTATAGAAGAACGAAACCAAGACGAAGTGCGTTACATGATCGGTAAAAACAGTGCGGGAGCAATCGACAGTGTGCTTATCTGTCCTGAGACTACTCCCGCAAGTAATTATGGATTCGATGTCACACCAGCCCGATTAGTAACAAAATTGATTACTGAACGCGGTGTTTGTGCTGCTTCTGAAGAAGGGTTGTTATCCTTGTTTCCGGAGTATAAATCGGAGCCAATTTAAGGATATACAAAAAGTACAATTTGGAAATCGAAACGTAGTAAGTAAGATTTAAAAATCAACTATTAAACGGTTCTCACGAGTAAGTATTCAGCCACTGCATGAAGCTGCCTCTTGATATCTTCGTTACCATTTATTGACATTAGTGCTTCAAGTGCTTTATTGTGGTGAAGATTCATGACTTCAATACACGCGTCTTTAGCGCCTATAGTTATAAAGAGTTCTTGAGCAATGGCGATTTTTCGTTGTTGATCACCTTCCTTTTGAAGAACAGTTAATTGCTCTTTTTGCACCGCATTAGCCAATTTATGGGCATTTAGCGATAGAAGTGTCTTTTTATCAGCTAGCACATCACCACCAACTTGTTTTCCGAATTTTTCTGGGTCAGCGTATAAATCAAGAATATCGTCCTGGATTTGAAAGGCCATTCCCAAGTGTTCACCAAACGCATATATTTTGGAACGATTGTCTGCATCAGTACCTGCAACGATAGCTCCCATTTCTAAGGCGCAACCAAGTAGAACAGATGTTTTCAAGCGGATCATTTTCAGGTATTCATCAATTGAAACGTCAGTTCTATTCTCAAAATCCATGTCCATTTGTTGTCCTTCGCAGACTTCAATTGCCGTGCGATTAAACAATTTCATCAATGGGCCGAGGTGACGTTCTTCTTGTTGTTCTAGTAACTGGTAGGCTTTAACAAAAAGGACATCACCAGATAAAATGGCAATATTTTCATCCCATTTGGTATGCACTGTTTCCATTCCCCGGCGCAATGGAGCTTTATCCATGATATCGTCGTGAATCAATGTGAAGTTGTGGAACAGCTCCACCGCCAACGCACTAGGTATAGAAGCTTCAAATGACCCTTCGAATAATTCAGTACCCAATAACGTGAGAACAGGACGAATGCGTTTCCCTCCCAATGTCATGAAATAACGCAAAGGATCATAAAGATTAGCTGGTTCAACAGGCAATGAAAGATTAGCAATTGCGTGTTCTAATGGTTCGGAATACCTGTTGAGTTGATCCATCTTAATGTATTAAGTTCATGAGATACGTACCATATCCACTTTTAACAAGCGGTTCTGCAATTTGTTTGAGTTGCTCAGCAGTAATAAATCCGTTGCGGAATGCGACTTCTTCTATACATCCAATTTTTAATCCTTGACGTTCTTCAATCACTTGGACAAACTGCCCTGCTTGCATTAACGAAGTAAATGTTCCGGTGTCTAACCAAGCAGTACCTCTATCCAAAATAGCCACTTTTAACTTTCCTCTTCGAAGGTATTCCGCATTGACATCTGTAATTTCGTATTCACCGCGTGCAGAAGGTTGAAGGTTTTTAGCGATTTCTACAACAGAATTATCGTAGAAGTAGAGTCCTGGAACAGCATATTTCGATTTCGGTTTGACAGGTTTTTCTTCTATTGAAACAACGTTCATTTCGTTATCAAATTCCACAACGCCATACCTTTCAGGATCGCTTACGTGGTAGGCATAAACTACCCCACCTTCCGGATCGTTGTTTTGCCGAAGCAGGCTGTCCATACCAACGCCATAAAAGATATTATCACCTAAAATAAGGGCCACTTTATCTGAACCAATAAATTCTTCTCCGATGACAAATGCCTGTGCTAGGCCGTTCGGAACTTCCTGAACTGCATACTGAAAATGACAGCCAATTTGTTCACCATTGCCCAGTAATTTTTCAAAATGCGGTAGATCATGAGGAGTTGAAATGATCAGTATTTCACGAATACCAGCACTCATAAGAATCGAAAGCGGATAATAGATCATCGGCTTATCGTAAATCGGCATCAATTGTTTGGAAACTGCCAATGTGAGTGGGTGTAATCGCGTACCAGAACCACCAGCTAAAATTATTCCTTTCATACGTTGGGTTGGTCTTTAGAATCTTTTGGATCTTCTTGTTTAACCTCTAATTGGAAAATATCAAAATCTAATTCTTCATCGTATAATTCAAACATCGGTTCTTCAAAAGACTTTGAGGTTAACCTACGCTCAAGAGAAAGAAGTAAACATGGCAACAAAACTAGATTGGTAAATAACGCAACAAAATAAGTAATTGCGGATAAGTAGCCAAGTGCCTGCGTACCTCCAAAGTCTGAAAAGACGAATACAATGAAACCGAAGAAAAGAATTACTGAGGTATAGATTATACTTAAACCAGTTTCTTGAATGGAGATGGTTACGCATTCTTTTAAATCCCATTTATTCGTTTTGAGTTCTTGTCGATAACGCGCAAGAAAGTGAATAGTATTATCGACTGTAATTCCTAAAGCGATCGAGAAAATAAGCAACGTAGATGGTTTTAATGGTATGTTGAACCAACCCATTATTCCAGCAGTTATAATCATTGGTATCAGGTTTGGAATCATCGAAACAATAACCATTCGGAATGAAGCAAATAAGAGGCTCATTAATGCGGCAATCGAAATTACAGCAAAAACAATACTTGACAGCAAATTGGTAACGAGGTACTGTGTACCTTCTGAAACGACCACAGAAGTACCCGTAAGCGTTACATCATAATACTCTTTGTCGATTGCTCGGCGCAATTGGGCATTAAATTTAGGTGTTGATGTCCATTTTTTAATCAACTCAGGATTGGCATCGAATTGATACTGAAGTGATTCATCTCCATTTGACAAAATACCTGTCAACGTATTGTAAATATTTGGATAGGTATATATCAACGAGTCAATGTATGCTTTTTTACCCTTTTCTAATTGAGAATACAATCGTTCTATTTCCTTTTTATCAGGATTCATAATCGAATCAATTGCACGTTTAACCCGCGCCACTTTATCGGAAACCTGATAGGACCCGACGTCCTTCATTTGTGTTCGAATTCTTAAGATAAACTGATTGGTATCAACAAGCTCCTTCAAAGAAAACGCTGAGTTATTGTTACTCATGTTAAAATTCTCCATGTATTTATGCAACCTCGCACGGTCACGTTTGGAAAATATCTTGTAGTAATTCGAGTCATTGTTATAGTAAGCCATGTTAATGACTTTCACAAAGTCAACAATAGATAAACTTTTCGCAAAGTCATTATCTTCCGCCAATGATTCTTGCACGGCTTCTACCTTTTGTAATGTATTCTTGCCAAATAGACGACCTTTTTCTTTGTAATCAATGAGTACTTCAAAAGGAACTGCACCTCCAAAATTAGATTCCATAAATCTGATGTCCTTTAAAATAGGGTCATCATTAGGAATATCTCCCGTAATGTTACCTGTAACTTTAATTTTGAACATCCCGATGGCTGCTATAGTCGTTAATACGATGGTGATGAAATAAACCCAACGCCTATTGTTTAATGTAATTTTAACTAGCCAGTTTAAGAGCCCAACAGCCATTTTACGATCTAAATGTTTTAAATGACGCTCAGGTGTTGTCCCAAGGAATGAAGCAAATATTGGCACAAGACACAATGAAACAACATAACACAACATGATGTTGAGTGTCGAGATTAATCCAAATTCAAAGAACTTTTCACTGTTCGTAAACAAGAAAGTAAAGAAGCCTAAAGCTGTTGTGACATTGGTGAGGAACATGGCAATCCCCGTTTTGCTAACAACACGAGTTAACGCTTTCATCCTGTTGCCGTGACTTGCTAGTTCCTGATGGTACTTGTTGTAAAGGTATATGCAGTTCGGTATACCAATTACAATCATTAATGGAGGTATGAGTGCCATCATTACCGTAACATTGTACCCTATTAGTGCAATAGTACCCATTGCTTGAATAACAGAGATACCAACAACCGTCATACAAATTAGAACAGCTCTAAACGATCGGAAAAAGAAATACATCAACAACGAACTTACCAACATGGATAAGGCAATGAAAATGTACATTTCGGATTGAATACGTTTCGCGAGAATTACACGTAAATAGGGGAGTCCAGCAAAGTGAACTTCACCGATTTTATCACATTGTTTATGAACGAGGTCCTGAATCTCTAAAACGACCTTCGATTTCTTCATGTCATTCAAGTATCGCTCATCAATAACGATCATCATTAATGAAACCTTTGAAGAATCGTTGTATAGTACTTGCTCGTAAAGTGGATTTTGACGTATTTCCTTTTTAATCGAATTAACTGATTTCTCCTTGAATTTTACATCTGAAAAAATACGTTCAATTTCAAAAAGGTTTTGAGTCTTGTTGTTTTTAATTGTGAAAAGCGTTAATTCGGATATGACTGATTCTACTCCATCCATGCGTAAAATAGAATCACCAAGTTCTTTCCATTTCAATAAATTTTTCTCAGTGTAGAGCGAATCTGTTTTCAGCGCAATCACAAATGTTCCGCCATCTTCGCCAAAATGTTCTTTGAAAAACTTATAATTCTGTGTGGTTGGAGATTCTTTAGGAAGTAGAATACCATATTTGTTCTCCATTTTTAATTTCGTACCGGCATAATACCCCAAGTAAACCGTAAGAAGTGTAAATACACCAAGAACGAAGAACCGGTTTTTGAGGATGAAATTTGCGATTTTATGCCACATTAGCCGAATACGATTAAAAACAAGCCAACGAAGATAATGAATTCAATGAGAACAGTCAAATTTATTAGGGCTTCAGGTCCTCTGAAAGCCACTTGAAAAATTCGCGTTGCCAAACAATTGAATTTTGAGGCCGTGTAACCCAATGTCCTTCTGTCGGAAAATTTAAGTATTTGCTTTTCAATCCTTTTAATTGTGCTGCCTGAAACGCCTGTATTCCCTCGCTTTCAGGAACTCGAAAATCCAAACCGCCATGAATGACTAAAATTGGTGTATTCCAATTGTTCACATAATTATGCGGACTGTTTTTTGTATAATTTTCTTTGTTTTCAGACAGCCAATATGGTCCGCCATGATCCCAATTTGCAAAAAAGAGTTCTTCTGTCGTACCATACCAACTCTCCAAATTGAACAATCCACAATGCGAAACGAATGTCTTAAATCGATTTTGATGAATTCCTGCCAACATATAAACAGAATACCCCCCATATGACGCTCCAACAGCTCCAAGGCGATTTTTATCTACAAAAGGTAAAGCAGCAGCACTATCTATGGCAGTGAGGTAATCGGACATGGCTTGTCCTCCCCAATCCGTAGAAATCGCATCGTTCCATTCTTGACCAAATCCAGGTAATCCTCTTCGGTTTGGAGCGACAACGACATAACCATTTGAAGCCATTAAGGCTAAATTCCACCGGTACGAAAAGAATTGACTAACTGGACTTTGCGGACCACCCTGACAATAAAGAAGTGCGGGATATTTTTTACTTGGGTTAAAATCAGGTGGATAAACCATCCAAACAAGCATCTTTTTTGCATCAGATGTCGTAACCCACTTCGGCTCGACTTTGGGTAATTTCATATTGGCGAGAATATCCTTGTTTACGTTCGTGAGTTGTTTGGCAATTCCGGTTTTTGGTTCGACAGCATAAAGATCGACGGGATCTACCATAGATTGTCGACCAGCGTATAGATTATTTTTACCAACGGAAAGACTGACGTAATCGGTTTGTGTTGAGGTTAGTTGACGGTGTGTTTTTTTGAGGATGTCCAATTCAAAAAGTTGAATGGTTCCGTTTATAGCTGCTAGGAAATAAATGAATTTACCATTCGGATGCCATTCAAAATCTGTCACAGATAAGTCGATGTTTTTTGTGAGGTTCCGATCGTTTCCTTTTGCATCGCGCAGAATAATGTCGTTTTTATCAGACTCGAAACCATCACGAGCCATGCTCAACCAGGCTAAATCGCCGGTTGATGAATAACGAGGATAGGTATCGTAACCGAGATACCCATTTGTTAAATTTAGGGTTTCACCACTGACAATGCTGTACTGATAGAGTTCACTGTTCGTGCTCTGTGCAAATGCTTTTCCTGCCAGTTTTTTTGAAGCGTAAATGAATTGATTTCCGTCATTACTAAAGGTAATGTTTTCCGTTCCACCGTGTGGTGGTAAAATGCCGTCAAAAGGTTCTCCTTCTAATACATCTTTACCTACTTTTGCCACCGATTGACCATTAATCATAGTATACAACATCAAATGTCGCCTGTGGTAGTCATCGTAATGGTCCCAGTGCCGATACATCAAATCATCCTCAATGCGTGCGGTTGCTTTCGGCATATCCGGGTGAATATCGTGGATGTCTTTTTTCAATTTAACTGCCTCAATACAGACTACATGTTGACCTGTTGGGGATAGTTTAAATCCTTCTATTTCCCTGTCTTTAAACGAAGAACATTGGACTTTTTCTTTGGTTTGCGGATTGATTTTCCAAAGGTTCATTCCATCTTTTTCGGTACTTAGAAACCACACATTTCCATCAGTTGACCATTGTGCTTCCATTTCTGAAAACGGGGTTGATGTCAATTGAATGACCTGCCCGCTTTTGAGTTCTACCACATACAGATCAGTATTTCCCGTATTTTCGGCGAGATTAAATGACCGTAAATTGAACATCAAGTATTCACCATTAGGGGAAAGTGTGCCGCCCGAAACGCGATTTAATTTCCATAAAATTTCAGGGGTTAGTAATTCCTGTGTGTAACCATAAGTGATCGAAAAGATAACTAGTAAAATAGAACTAATAGTGCGCATAATCCACGAATTTGTGGATTGAAATTAGCGATTCAATTCAATTTTTAGTCTGTTGTATTGGATTTCTTTTGAGTGATTTGAAATAACCGCGTAAAAATAAAAATGAGAAATGTTACCAAAGCAATTGAAAGCAAGGTATAAAGCATAGTGTATTTAATGGGAATTCCTTTCATGGACATAAATACAAATGCATTTACCCCAGTTAACAGCACCATCATGACGCGTTGAAAAATTCGAATCTTGTTCATAGGCTTCAAATCGTACTGTCAAGATACCTAATTTTCGAATTTTCCTCAACTGATAGGCAATAAATTACTAACAATTCAATAAGTGAACGTGTTAATAATCAGGAATAAGGAAAGTTAAATGAACCCTTTTTGGCTTAGTAATTCGGCCATTTCCTGTTGGAGTTTCTTAGCTTCCTCAGCTGCTTTTTCAGCAAAGTCAATCCCATTGGATGCATATAAGATTCCGCGGGAAGAATTTACCAAAAGACCGCAATCTCTATTCCAGCCATACTGAACTACGTCTGCTAGTTCGCCTCCTTGCGCACCCACTCCAGGCACTAAAAAGAAATGTTCTGGAACGTATTTTCGAACTTCACCGATTTGTTCTGCGCGCGTTGCTCCAACGACAAACATTAAGTTTTCAGGTGTTCCCCATTCGCAGGATTTTTTAAGGACATGCTTATACAGTTCAGTGCCGTTTTCATCCCGAATGAGTTGAAAATCCAACGCTCCTTTATTTGAGGTTAATGCCAATAGAATGACCCATTTATGTTCAAATGCCAGAAACGGTTTAACGCTGTCTTCCCCCATGTACGGAGCCACAGTGACCGAATCACAGCCCAAGGTTTCAAAAAAAGTCTGTGCATAGTAGGTAGACGTATTTCCGATATCGCCTCGTTTGGCATCGGCAATAGTGAAACAGTCAGATGGAATGTATTCCAATGTTTTTTGGAGTGATTCCCATCCTTTTGCTCCATGACATTCGTAAAAGGCTAAGTTTGGTTTGTAGGCCACCGCGAGATGCGCAGTTGCATCGATAATGGCTTTGTTAAATGCAAAAATCGGATCTTCCTCATCCAATAGGTGGGGAGGAATTTTCGCTAGATCGGTATCCAATCCAACACATAAAAACGATTGTTTGTGTCGAATCTGTTCAATGAGTTCTTGGCGTGTCATACGTCTTGACCTTTTAGTTTTTCAGCATTTTCTGCAACTTTTAATGAATCGATCATGTCTTTGATGTCTCCGTTCATAAAAGCATTGAGGTTGTAGATAGTTTTGTTGATGCGGTGATCAGTAATGCGCCCTTGCGGATAATTATAGGTTCTTATTTTCGCTGAACGATCTCCGGTTGATACCAACGTTTTTCGTTGAGCTGCTCGTTCGTTGTGTACACGATCCAATTCCATTTGGTAAAGACGTGAACGTAAAACCGATATCGCTTTTTCAAGGTTTTTGTGCTGAGATCGACCGTCTTGACATTCGACAACTACCCCAGTAGGGATGTGTGTCAAGCGAATGGCAGATTCTGTTTTGTTAATGTGCTGACCACCGGCTCCAGAAGCCCGAAACGTGTCTTTACGCACATCATTCATGTCCAGTTCAAAATCTACTTCTTCAGCTTCAGGTAGAACGGCCACCGTTATTGCGGAGGTGTGCACGCGACCTTGCGATTCTGTTTCAGGAACGCGCTGAACCCGGTGAACGCCAGATTCGAATTTGAGCATCCCATAAATTCCAGCACCTGCAATTTCCATTGAAATTTCTTTGTAGCCTTTAACCGATCCTTCGGATGAGTTTAAGATATCGTATTGCCAGCCCATTTCCTTGAAAAACATCGTGTACATGCGGAAGCAATCCTCGACAAAAATACAGGCTTCATCTCCTCCTGTTCCCGCGCGCAATTCAATAATGGCATTTTTATCGTCTTCCGGATCTTTAGGAATGAGTAGAAGCTTGATCTCTTCTTCCATTTCTGGACGTCTTGTTTCCAATTCCTCAATCTCCATCTTGGCCATCTCGCGCATTTCAGGATCTGTTTCTGTCTCCAACATCTCCTTCGAACTTTTCAAGTTACCCAACAAGTTCCTGTAATTGATAAAATAACGGTCAATTTCTTCAAGATCCTTGTATTCTTTATTGAGTTTGACGTACCGGTCCATATTCGAAATGATTTCCGGGTCGACTATCATCTTACCGACTTCAACAAATCGAATATGTATGGCTTCAAGTTTGGGTAATAAATCACTCATAATGCAATTTTTGGGAGGGCAAAGTTCCTCATTCAGGCATATTCAAACGTGCCAAAAGGCGATTGAATGGTTAATTTTTTTGTTGTTGCAGCTTCCACCCGACCAACAAGCTGTGCGTCGATGTTAAAACTTTTCGAAAGCGCAATTATGGAGTCTGCTACTTCTGGTGAGACATAGATTTCCATTCGATGCCCCATATTGAAGACTTTGTACATTTCTTCCCAAGAAGTTCCTGACTCTTGTTGAATCAAACTGAAAAGAGGTGGAATTGGAAATAAATTGTCTTTAATGATGTGCACGTCATCTACAAAATGCAATACTTTCGTTTGCGCTCCCCCTGAACAATGTACCATACCATGAATGTCTTTTCGGTGCTTGTCGAGCAGTTGTTTGATGACAGGAGCATACGTTCGGGTAGGAGAGAGGACTAACTTTCCTGCATTCAATGGAGAGCCTTCCACTTTGTCTGTTAACGATTTTGTTCCTGAATAGATCAATTCTTCCGGAACCGCAGCATCAAAACTTTCTGGAAAAGCCTCTGCCAATGCTTTTTCGAAGACATCATGTCGTGCAGATGTTAAGCCGTTGCTTCCCATTCCACCGTTGTATTCTTTTTCGTAGGTGGCCTGACCGAAAGAAGCAAGACCAACAATAACGTCACCAGGTTGAATGTGGTGATTGGAGATGACATCCGAACGTTTCATTCGGCAAACAACAGTTGAATCCACGATTATGGTTCGCACGAGATCGCCCACATCAGCTGTTTCACCTCCGGTTGAATGAATGCCGATTCCTTGATCACGCAATTCAGCCAACAACTCTTCAGTTCCGTTAATGATCGTTGAAATGACATCGCCTGTAATCAGGTGTTTATTTCTGCCGATGGTAGAAGAGAGCAAAATATTTTCAGTAGCACCAACACACAACAAATCATCGATGTTCATGATTAGTGCGTCCTGTGCGATTCCTTTCCAAACTGACAGATCTCCGGTTGTTTTCCAATACATGTAAGCAAGCGCTGATTTTGTCCCAGCACCATCTGCGTGCATAACGACACAATAGTCCTCATCTCCAGTTAAATAGTCCGGAACAATTTTGCAAAATGCTTTTGGGAACAAACCTTTATCGACCGATTTGATCGCATTATGTACTTCTTCCTTTCCTGCTGAAACCCCGCGAAGGTTATACCGTGTATCTGCCATGTACGAATGTTGGTCGACAAAGATAGCAAGGTTTGAGCAATTAAGGGGTGACTAGGTTCGACTTTGCGTGTTCAACAATCTGCCCTGCTTTGTCAAGTTGTAGGAGTTCAGCTTTGTATCGTTTGAATTCTTGATCATCTGGATTGAGGTGCAACACAAAATTCACACGCCCTTTTAGTCGATTGAGGTAATGGTGATCGGTGATCGAACAGTGACGCAAGTGTTCCTGAAACCCATATTTTTCGATCATATACATTTCTTGTCGGAGCCTGTTTCTTTTTTCAAAAGGTACTTGTGTTTTTTTATTGACGTTCATTCCCGTGACCCGCTGTTGTTGGTGTCTTTTCATCACCTTTGTTTTTGTCGGATGGACATTTAATCCGATTGAATTAATTGCAGGTTGCACACGGTTGAATAAAAGATTGGGATCAAATTCTCCCGAAAACGTTAGGTCATCGGCGTACCTTGTATAGCGAATGTTGTGCGTTTTTGAGAATTCGGCAAGTTCCTCATCAACTGAACGAAAAATCAAATTGGAGAGGTAAGGACTTGTTGGTGCGCCTTGCGGAAGGTGATCGGATAACGTACAAAGCTTAGCAAACAGATTAGAAATCCGTTTTCCATAACCCATGCGTACGAATTCTTCTTCAATTTGATTCCGTTTGATAGATGGAAAAAAGTCAACGATATCCATTGTCATTACCATTGGTTGATTGACGTGAAATCTCAGGTTTTCTTTTAGACCAATTCCTGGTTTATAAGCTTTTGCATGAGAATGAATGGGCAGTTGATGCAAGATATTTTTGAGTATCCAAAATTGAATTTCTTTCAGACTTGGTAATGGCTCAGCTAGCAGACGGGATGTTCCATTTCGTTTGGGCACCTTGAATTTTCGATAGAAAGCTGGTGAATGTGAGATTGCTTTTTTGATGTATTGTTTGTCATACCCAACAAGTTGCGAAAAGTGATCTAAATCGTATACCACAGGTAATCCATTGTTCATTAAATTTTCAGCATATTGAAGGCAATGGTTAATCTCGAGTTGGTTAAATCCTTCCCTTTTTGCTTTTCGAATGAACTTTTTTTTATACTGTTGAAAATGCATGGTTGTTCGTTAATTGGGTGAAGGAAATAATCCTCCACCCAGATTAAAGATTACGGGTTGTCAGGTTTGGAGCTCTGCGGAAAACCGTGCAACCCGAAGCTTGAAAAAACATTCACTTACAGATCAGTGACTCACCGATCCGGTGTGCCGAATGGGCACACGGAATTGAATCAAAATGAAATACGGCTGCATGTTGGCAGGATGATTGACTGTTTACTAATCCGTGGAATGCGGTACTTTTCCAATCCACCAATTTTGAATACTTTTTTTGGCACTTGATTTTCCTTTATTGAATGTAAATCAATGTCTTTTTGAGTTATCCAATCAATCGTTCCTCTCAATACTTCTGTAGCCATTTTGATTCCTTTTCATTTCGAAAGATATTTGGCAATGCACGAAATAAAAAATCAGTTCAGTGAACGTAAATATTCTATAAACAAAATCAACAATACTTTAAACCAAGAAAAAGATTTTTGTAAAGTAAAACAATTCAATAACTTCGCTAAGAATTAGTCAACCATGAATCGCTATCTACTCATTTTCAGTTGTCTGTTTATTAATTTAACAGTCAATGCTCAGCTCGACACAACATTTTGGTTTGTCGCTCCTGAGGTGACAATCTCCCATGGAGATCGCCCAATTGTTTTTCGATTTGCCTCATTGAATGATCCGGCTACAATTACTATTGTTCAACCGGCAAATCCAACTTTTCCTGTTCAAACGATCAATTTAGCTGCTAACGCAGCTCAAACAGTTGACCTAACGAATTGGATTGATATTATTGAGAATAAACCTGCTAATTCTATTCTTAATTTCGGTTTCAAAATTACCTCAAGTGTTCCTATTACTGCATACTATGAAGTAACACCATCCTGTAATTGTAATCCGGATATTTTTTCGTTGAAGGGCAAAAACGCACTTGGAACTGCATTTATGACTCCTTTCCAAAATTTTCTAAATAATGCATCGTATGCACGTTCCGCCTTTAACATTGTTGCCACCGAAAACAATACCACAGTTACAATTATTCCTACACAGGCCATTGTAGGGCATCCAGCAGGAGTACCCTTTGCTATAACATTAAATAAAGGTCAGACTTATTGTGCTGAAGCCGTTAGTACCTCTTCAAATTTTCATCTTGGCGGCTCGGTAGTAAGTTCGGATAAACCCATTGCTGTTACTTTATCGGATGATACGGCTGAAGGAACGCCTTACGGTGGTTGCGCTGATTTAATGGGTGACCAATTAATACCTGAAAACGTAACAGGAGAAGAGTATATTGCCATAAAAGGTTACTTAAATGGGCCAGATAAAGTTTATGTACTGGCAATTACGAATGGCACTCAAGTAAGTGTTGATGGCATTCTCACAACTACACTAAATGCTGGTCAAACATATGTTTACACCTTAAATAACCCAACTGTTTACATTCAAACTTCTAACCCCTCATACGTATTGCATCAATCAGGATTTGGATGTGAAGTTGGGGAAGCGATTTTACCTCCAATTGTTTGTACCGGTTCAAATACGGTAGCATTCGTAAGGTCTACCAATGAATTTTTTGCAATCAATTTATTAGTTCCGTCTGGTGGGGAGAATGACTTTTTATTTAATGG
>JBILNH010000056.1:0-13236 GCA_044375095.1 Crocinitomicaceae bacterium | reverse complement strand
TACGTGTATGTTCGACTTATGCTCCCACTTCTGAGACACTCACAGATGAAACGGGAAGCTATACCCTGACCTTACCACAAGCCGATTCTATTTCGCTTCGTTTTGTTATCGGTGAGTTCATGGAAGAACGTACATTATCAGCTAACGGAAATAAGTCCATTTCACTTGATATTCGATTTCCTTTTATTGAAGAAAAAGCAGTAAAGGTGCAAGGATCCCGAACCGATCCGTTTGAAATCCCTAAATTACCTTATGTAGATTTGCAAAAGTTACCCATGCCAAGTGTGGAACGTACATTGGTTTATACAACTGCTGCTACTTCAAACAACGAATTAACGACGAATTATAACGTGCGGGGAGGAAGCTATGATGAAAACCTTGTTTACGTAAATGGTTTTGCTATTCATCGTCCATTTTTAACAAGAAGTGGTCAGCAAGAAGGCATGAGTTTTATCAATACAGCATTGGTTCAAAACATCCGGTTTTCTGCAGGTGGATTTGACTCGCAATACGGTGATAAGTTGAGTTCTGTATTAGATATAGATTATAAAACCCCAGATAAATTTGAAGCTTCCGCTATGGCTTCTTTACTCGGAGTAGAAACGCATGCTGCGGGGAATCCCACATCTAGGTTTAATTATTTGGTTGGCGCGCGTTACCGTTCAAATGGATATTTACTGAACTCATTGCCTGCAAAAGGATCGTACAATCCCGTTTTTTGGGATGCTCAGTTGTTAACTAATTATGCGATAACAGAGAAATTGACATGGTCTTTACTCGGACATTTTTCGTCCAACGATTACCGGTTTGCTCCTGAAACACAAGAAACTGATTTTGGTACAGCCAATGAAGCGTACTCGTTTAACGTCTATTTTGAGGGACAAGAACAGAGTCGATTTCAAACACTCATGGGTGCAACTGCGCTGAAATGGAATGCAAGTAAACGAACACAACTTGATTTTTATGCGTCTGTGTTCAATACGAATGAACGAGAATATTTTGATATTCAAGGACAGTATTATATCAATGAATTAGAAACAGACCCATCACAAGAGGAATATGGGGATTCTATTGCCGTTCTTGGAGTTGGAACGTTTTTAAATCATGCCCGAAATCAACTAAATGCAACTATTTTATCCGTTTATCATAACGGTAAACATATTTTAAAAACCGGATATAAGGATGAAAACCGCCAACGTTTTCGAAACCATACCTTGCTTTGGGGAGCCAACTTTCAGCAAGATGATTTCATAGACGTATTGAGCGAATGGAAAATGATCGATTCTGCCGGCTATAGCATTCCTCAGGGAAATGATAATGAAATCAAGTTGTTTGAAACGATAAAAAGTGATTTGAGTCTGCAAGCAACGCGACTTTCAGGTTATGCGCAATTCAATTCCATTTGGTCTACCACCAAACGCGATTTGCCTATTCGTTTAGTAAAAAAGAAAAAAGTCAATGGTGTCAAGACTTCTCGGGAATACATGGATACAATTCGAGAATCAAATGCTCGTTGGGCTTTAAACGTAGGAACGCGAGGCGGATACACTTCTGTAAATGAAGAGTTTTATTTTACCCCGCGCGTTTCGTTGAGTTATTACCCGAGGGTATACATGGTACAGAATGATCGAATTAAACGCCGTGACATGGTTATTCGTCTGGCCTCTGGATTCTATTATCAGCCACCATTTTATAGAGAGTTCAGAACATTCGATGGACAGCTCAATTTAGATGTACGTGCTCAAAAGTCGCTTCACGTGGTAGGGGGAACTGATGTGTTTTTCAACATGTGGAATAGGGAAGCGCCTTTTAAATTTACAGCAGAGGCATATTACAAGTACATGTGGGATATCAACCCTTACGAGATTGATAATGTGCGCACGCGCTATTATGCAAACAACGATGCAGTTGCTTATGCTTATGGTTTAGACTTGAATTTAAATGGTCAATTTGTTGAAGGTATCGAATCTTTTTTCAAAGTTGGACTAATGAATACAAGAGAAGATGTTCAAGGTGATTCTTACAAGATTTATTACAATGCAGCAGGTGAGCGCATAATTTTCGGTTATAGTGAAGACCAGGTAGTGGCTGATAGTGCAACGATTTTGCCGGGTTATATTCCGCGGCCTACGGATCAGTGGATAACAGTCGGAGTATTAATTCAGGATCGTATGCCCAAATTTGAAAGCTTTACAGTACAAATGGGATTGCAATATGGATCGCGATTGCCTTACGGACCGCCTGATTTTGAACGTTACAAAGATACGTTGCGTTTGAAGTCTTATTTTCGCGTAGATATTGGGATGTCTTACGATTTACTTAATCAGATGAAATTGAAACACAAAACCAATTTTTGGACGACACGATTCACAGATGCAGTAATATCTTTCGAAGTATTCAACTTGCTAGGAATCAATAATGTACTCTCGAAACAGTGGATTCAAGATGTGGAAGGGAAGTATTATTCTATTCCCAATTACTTAACTCAACGCCGATTCAACTTGAAGTTGATTGTTCGGTTTTAAATTAAGCACAGTTTTTTAATTGTACTTGGTAACCAGGATGGTGAAGAAGTGTTTTTACATTTTGTATTTCGGAAAACCATTGAATATCCTGACCTAATGGATAAAGTGGGTCGTTTTCGTCTTCGTATTCCCAAATAAGTGTCAATTTAGTTCTTGACGCTAATTTGAAGAGCTCTTTTAAAAAGTGCGTCAATTCAATTACGTTTTGTTGGTTGATGTAATTCAATTGAAAATGTATCGTAGTATTCGATTTAGGCTGAAACGAATAAAGATTGAGCCAACTCGTTAATTTGGTCCAGATTTCGGCTTTTTCCATTTCAGTTAGATTACCCTGCACTGAAAGTACTGTTTCGAAATTGTTCATTGCCATGTGCGTGCGAGCGTTAAGTGCTGATTTCATTATTGTTTCTTTTTTGGTTGAAACAAATTTGAAGGATCTTTTTCAGTCCTCATCCTACTAATGTTCGCGAACAATTCAATTTCAGTTTTCCTACGCGAAATGAACTACGTATTTATACGACTGACTGCTCAAAATAGCATTAGTTTTCCCTTCAACCATTCATTTTTTGTACTTTTACGCAACACGAAATTGCGTTCATTACAGATGGAAAAAGTAGAGCCCTACAAACCGATAAATAAAATTAGAATTGTCACTGCTGCCTCATTATTCGATGGCCATGATGCTGCAATTAACATTATGCGAAGAATTATTCAATCGACAGGTTGTGAAGTCATTCACCTTGGCCATGATCGATCTGTTGAGGAAGTGGTTAATTGTGCCATTCAAGAGGATGCACAAGCTATTGCCATGACTTCCTATCAAGGAGGACACATGGAATACTTCAAATACATGTTTGATTTGCTTCGTGAAAAGGGTGCTCCTCACATTAAAATTTTCGGTGGCGGTGGTGGTACTATTTTACCATCTGAAATAGAAGAGCTTGAGGCTTACGGTATAGAACGTATCTACCACCCTGACCATGGGCGCTCAATGGGATTGCAAGGAATGATCAACGACCTTGTTCAGCGTTGTGATTTTCCTGTCGGAAAAGGAATTATTTTCGATGCGCAAATCCTTGAAAACAAACAAGTTCCGGAAATCGCCCGGTTAATCTCTTGTGCAGAGAATTTTCCAGAGGAATCAGCCACTTTTCTTCCGCAAATAGAAACACTTGCAAACAAAGCAAATGTTCCCGTTCTTGGGATTACAGGTACTGGAGGGGCTGGTAAATCCTCACTTGTCGATGAATTGGTTCGTCGTTTTCTGATTGATTTTGCGGATAAAAAATTAGCGGTTGTATCCGTTGATCCTTCAAAACGAAAAACGGGTGGTGCCTTATTGGGTGATCGAATTCGAATGAACGCCATCAAAAGTGACCGCGTGTACATGAGGTCATTAGCTACGCGTCAATCGAACTTAGCGCTTTCAAAGCATGTGGCTGAAGCTGTTAATGTTCTTAAAGCAGCAAAATACGATTTGATCATTTTAGAAACATCTGGAATCGGTCAGTCCGATACGGAAATTCTAGACCACTCTGATGTGGCACTATATGTCATGACACCTGAATATGGAGCCGCGACGCAATTGGAGAAAATTGACATGCTCGATTTTGCGGATGTAATAGCACTGAATAAATTCGATAAACGTGGAGCGTTAGACGCGCTTCGAGATGTAAGAAAGCAGTATCAACGTAACCATAACCTATGGGATAACGATGTGGATACGATGCCGGTTTATGGCACAATAGCTTCCCAATTTAACGATCCCGGAATGAATTCCCTGTACAAGGTGATCATGGACAAAATCGTTGAAAAAACAAATGCTCCACTTGACTCTACTTTCCAAATTACGAGAGAAATGTCGGAGAAAATATATGTCATTCCACCAGAAAGAACACGCTACCTTTCTGAAATATCAGAAAACAATCGCTCGTATGACAAATGGGTAGAGGATCAGGTGGCAGTTGCGGAGAAATTATTCGGATTGCATACCTCTATTTCAACGCTTCAATCGAGTTCCATTGAGGATAAAGATCGATTGATTAAAGGATTGCAAGAAGTGTTCGAACAAGAGAAATTGAATTTTGATCCCAAAAATATGGACATCATTCAAAAATGGGAAGAAAAACGAAACCGCTACAAACAGCCAACCTTTGAATTTAAGGTACGAGACAAGGTATTAAGTTTAGCTACCCATACAGAGTCGCTCTCGCACCTTCAAATTCCGAAAGTTGCTACTCCGAAGTATTCTTCGTGGGGAGATATATTGCGTTGGTCACTTCAGGAAAATGTCCCGGGTGAATTTCCATATACATCAGGCTTATTCCCATTCAAGCGAGAAGGTGAAGATCCAACGCGGATGTTTGCAGGAGAAGGCGGTCCGGAAAGGACAAACAAGCGTTTCCATTACGTATCGCTTGGAATGCCGGCTAAACGACTTTCTACAGCCTTCGATTCGGTAACGCTTTACGGCAACGATCCAGATATTCGACCTGATATTTATGGTAAAATTGGAAATTCTGGTGTATCGATTTGCTGTTTAGATGATGCAAAGAAACTTTATTCGGGTTTCGATCTTTCGCATCCAATGACATCGGTGAGTATGACAATCAACGGTCCAGCACCAATGCTTCTTGGGTTCTTCATGAATGCAGCAATCGATCAAAATTGTGAAAAGTACATCCGTGCGAACGAATTAGTTCAAGAGATCGAAGCCAAGATTGAAGCCATTTATAAGAAAAAAGGGACTGAACGTCCGCGTTATCAAGGAGAATTGCCAGAAGGGAATGATGGTTTAGGATTGATGCTTTTGGGCGTTACAGGTGATCAGGTTTTACCGCAAGCGGTTTATGAAAAGATCAAAGCTGAAACGTTGACGCAAGTGAGAGGTACTGTTCAGGCGGATATTTTAAAAGAAGACCAAGCTCAAAATACGTGCATTTTCTCCACCGAATTTGCGCTGCGTTTAATGGGGGATGTGCAACAGTATTTCATTACAAATGGAGTGCGTAATTTCTACTCTGTTTCGATTTCAGGATACCATATTGCTGAGGCAGGTGCCAATCCAATTACACAGTTGGCATTTACATTAGCAAATGGATTTACGTATGTAGAGTATTACATGAGCCGTGGAATGAGTATCAACGATTTCGGTCCAAATCTATCGTTTTTCTTCTCCAACGGCATTGATCCGGAATACGCAGTGATTGGTCGCGTTGCACGACGCATATGGGCAAAAGCACTTGCAAAAAAATACAGTGCAAATGCGCGCGCTCAGATGTTGAAATACCACATTCAAACTTCCGGTCGTTCGTTACATGCGCAAGAAATTGACTTTAACGATATCCGGACAACGCTTCAGGCGTTGTATGCTATTTACGATAACTGTAATTCATTGCATACGAATGCTTATGATGAGGCGATTACTACACCAACTGAGGAATCGGTTCGTAGGGCCATGGCAATTCAGTTGATTATTAACCGTGAATTAGGACTGGCGAAAAATGAAAACCCGTTGCAGGGATCGTTTATTATTGAAGAACTAACTGATCTTGTGGAAGAAGCAGTACTGTCCGAATTCGATCGTATTACGGAAAGAGGAGGAGTGTTGGGTGCAATGGAAACGATGTATCAGCGTTCGAAAATCCAAGAAGAGTCACTCTACTATGAAACATTGAAACATACAGGTGAATTCCCAATTATCGGTGTGAATACTTTTTTAAGTTCTAAAGGATCTCCAACAGTTCTTCCAAAGGAAGTTATTCGTGCAACTGAGGAAGAGAAACAGTACCAAATCGCCATGTTAAATAACCTACACTTGGCCAATGGAGTTGAAGTAAATGATGGATTGAAAAATGTGCAAGATGCGGCAATAAATAACCAAAACATGTTCGAACAGCTCATGCAGGTGTGTAAGGTTGCTTCATTAGGTCAAATTACTTCGGCATTGTTTGAGGTTGGTGGACAATATCGCCGCAATATGTAAATGGGTATGGCCTGGCTAGAAAGAATAAAATCGAATATAGGGTTGATTCTATTTAGCCTCTTCATTGTTCTCTTCGGCACATTAATGGTTGTGGTTGAAGTTTCAAATGGACGATTCTGGACGAACGATTGGTTGGTCTATGTAGAGGCTGCGAACGATTTCTTTAGCGGGAATTCTCCTTACGGTAAGGCATATGGATTATCAAGCGGTTTTTTTAAATACCCACCTCCGACGCTTTATTTCTTTTGGATCTCCACAAAGTTGACCTATTTCACCTCTCAACTTGTGCATGTCGTTGTTCAATTGTGTGCATTAATTTTTATACTCCTACACATTCGAAAAATAATTTTAGTGCCAGCAGGGTATAAACATCCGGGGTGGTTATACCTTTTATTCCTTTTCATCGCTGTTCAGGTGGTAAGGGAATTGCACATGGGTAATATCAATTTAGAATTACTGGCTTTACTTCTTTTAGGATCCTTCTTACATGAGATAAAATCATGGTTTAAAGCTTCATTTATTACATTATTTATACTTTTTAAACCAATTTTCCTTCCAGTGTTGTTGCCTTTTACGTACCCCTTTTCGAAGTCTTTTCTATTCAAAATAAGCAGTATTGGAATAGCAATTATTCTTTTTGCGCTAGTTTTTAATCCATTATCAGTGTCAATCGATTATTGGAGTAGCTGGATTGAAGCCATTCTATTTCACGGAGACTACATCATTAATCAAACGTCATTGGCTTACTTGACAAAGGTCTATTTAGGTGTTGATTCTGAATGGTGGCCTCCGGCAATTGCACTACTAATTTTGACGAGTATTCTTTTAGTACTCCACAAAAAAACTAAAATCCAATTCAATGACTTGCTCTATGTCTATTTTGCGAGTATACCAACCCTCTTTAAGTTGGATACTCAAGCGTTTATATTTAGTCTCCCGCTCATTGCGTGTGTGCTAATAAGTCTAAAGGAACGATCAAGCTGGATAATTTATGCGTTGTTTGTAATTCTGATGGTGGCATTTTCACTCAATTCTACCGATTTATGGGGTAAGGTGTTGATGAATAAGTTCAATTATTGGGGAATGCTTGGCCTCGCAAATATTGCACTGATTATACTTTTTATCTGTTTACGATCAACAGCACCAGCTTATGAAAAAGTGGAAAAATAATTTTATTCGAAACAGTGTGCTTCTCCTTTCACTGTTTTTTTCGATATTATCAACAGCCCAGTGTCCAATTGTTCCGCATCCCACAGTCTATAAAGAAACGCCCGGAACACTAATGTTAGGAAATCTGCTTTCAGTCAAAGAAAATGAATTTCCTGAAACGTGCAAAAAGATGCTCATTGAACGGCTTACTGACCAGTTCAGTTTGCAGGTCTCGTTTTCGAATGGTAAGCATTTACTGGAATTTAAGAGACTTCAAAATGTTCCGAAAGACTTTTATTCCATCTTAGTCAATGACAAGATTACAGTGAATTATTCTTCTGATGAAAGTTGTTTTTACGCTATAAATTCCTTGTTACATCTGATTCAATTTTCAGATGGAAACGCATACATCCAAAACTGTTTCATTCAAGACCAACCGCGTTTCCAATGGCGTGGCTTACATTTAGATGTTAGCCGTCATTTCTTTTCAGTCGATGAGGTAAAACGATATATTGACCTCATGTCGTATTATAAATTCAATACGTTTCATTGGCATTTAACAGACGATCAAGGCTGGCGAATTGAAATCAAAAAGTACCCGAGATTAACCGAGATTGGTGCATATAGAGACAGCACAGTAAATGATCATTATTCCACTTCTCCTCGCACATACAAAGTTGAGAAATATGGTGGGTACTATTCACAAGATGAAATACGTGAGGTGGTGAAATATGCCCAAGACAGATATATCACAATTGTTCCAGAAATTGAAATGCCCGGTCACAGTCGTGCTGCGTTGGCCGCCTATCCTGAGTTATCATGCACTGGGGAACAACTTCCTGTCCCAGGTTTGTGGGGTGTGTTTGATGACATTTTTTGCGCACACGAGGATAATATCGTTTTCTTACAAAATATTCTCACTGAAGTACTCGAGTTATTTCCTTCTCAATACATTCACATTGGTGGGGATGAGGCACCCAAAAACCGTTGGAAAAAGTGTAAAAAATGTCAAGCCGTAATTAGAGAAAATGGATTGAAAGACGAACATGAGTTACAGAGTTATTTCATCGGTAAAATGGATGAGTTTTTGACTAAAAATGGCCGTAAACTTATTGGATGGGATGAGATTTTAGAAGGTGGACTCTCGCCAAATGCAACGGTTATGTCGTGGAGGGGAATCGAAGGTGGAATTGAAGCAGCTAAACAACACCATGAGGTGGTAATGAGTCCAGGTTCTCATTGTTATTTTGATCATTATCAAGGGAAAGGAAGTGACGAGCCTTTGGCAATAGGTGGTTATACTCCGCTCGAGAAAGTATATCAGTTCGAGCCAATACCTGAGGCGCTTTCACCTCAAGAACAACATTACATCTTAGGGGCACAAGCCAATGTCTGGACCGAATATATACCCTCATTCAGTCAAGTGGAATACATGGTTTATCCAAGAGCATTAGCTCTCTCTCAGGTGCTTTGGACAATAGATAAGCCGAGTTACGACGCTTTCTTCGCAGATTTCATTCGCTTTCAAGTTCCGTTTTTAAATCGTCTAAATGTCAATTATTCTCGGACTTTCGCAAAACCAACACTCATTCAATCGAAATCAGAACGGGGAATTAAGTTAATGTTAGAAAGAAACCAATTCGGTTTGCAGAACAACGTAACTTGGACAAAAGATGGTGCTGCTTATAAACCAAATCAGTTATTTGGAGAAAAGGATTCCCTGTTCATCGAGCGGACAAGTGACGAAAAAATAATCCGAAATGAATTTTCTATCAGCAATGCTCAATTAACCAGCCCAACAAAGACGACTATCATTCAGCATCCTTCGCTGGGAATAGATGTAACGTATATGACTAAGCCGGCAGAACAATACAATGCAGCGAAAGAATTGGCATTGGTCGATGGGGTAGTGGGATCGTTGCCATGGAAGGGAAATGAATGGGTCGGATTTCGAGAAAAACAAATTACGTTTAAAGTAGATTTGGGTCAAAAAAAAATAATTTCAGCCATCGAACTCGGTTTTCTTGAGGATCATGGCTCATGGATTCATTATCCAGATTCAATCGAAATTTTAGTATCAAAAAAAGGAAAAAAATGGAAATCGGTAAAAGTGGTAAACTGGAAGGATGGAGAGTTACTGAAAGGGTCATTCTTGACTAAAAAAATAAGTTTATCAAGCAAAGCGAGATACGTTAAAGTCGATATTATACCCAAAAAGATCATAGAGATTGGATTGCCAGGTGAAGGTAATTTGCCGTGGACATTTTTAGATGAACTAATCATTTTTTAAAATGAAACTTGAACTTTGTGCAGCATCTATTGAAGCGATTCAACTCGCTAAAAAATACCAATTCGACCGTATTGAACTCTGTCAAAACTTAGAACAGGGCGGAATAACCCCTTTCTATGGTATGATCGAATATGCCATTGCATATGGTATAGATACACACGTGCTAATACGCCCGCGTCCTGGTGGTTTTCAATACACACAAGAAGAGGCTGAATTAATGATAAGAGAGGTAATGAATTGCCGCGAAATGGGGGCTAAAGGGGTAGTTTTTGGGGCGTTGACCGAAGTTGGAGAAATTGACAAAAAATTACTTGAGAAAGTAATCGAAAAAGCCAAAGGAATGGAGGTTACTTTCCATCGCGCCTTTGATGATACCTTTGATTGGAAAAAAGCAATGGATGTCCTAATCCAATTTGGCGTTCATCGCATATTAACCTCTGGTCTTGCTAGAAATGTTGAACAAGGACTTCCTATCCTGAAAGAGATGGTGAATTACGCCAATGAAAAAATTGAAATTATGCCCGGAGGTGGTGTGAATGCCGGTAACGTCAAACGTCTTATGGATGCCATCCATCCAGATGCAATTCATTTTTCGGCAACATCCAAAGTACAATTGGATAAGGAATCATTATTCTCTGAATCAGTACTTCAAGTGGAAGAGGCTAGATTAAAACGAATTCTTAACGCGCTGGCAAGTTAAATTCGTTCCAATACGTAACGTATTAAACCATCCATTTCCTCATGATAACCTTTTGAGAAGTGCATATTCGGTCGATTGGCCACCCCAAGACAAATTGTTGCAGATTCATGACCAAGTGCTCTCGTCATAGCAAAAAGCGCTGAACTCTCCATCTCAAAATTGACTATTCGTTCCTGGCCGAATCGCATGGCTGTCAATCGTTCGTTCAAATCTTTTGTCTTTGTTTTTAATCGAAGTTCGCGACCTTGAGGACCATAAAACCCACTACTTGTAACAGTTATGCCTTCTGCAGTTTCATCACTTCTTAAGATTTCGTTTAATTTTGAGGAAGACCGAATAAAATAAGGTATAATTGTCTGAGGTAATCCTGTACCTTGAGAAAATTCAGAACTTATAATTTTTTCCTCATTCGTTAACGGTATTTCATAGAAATGAGCAATATTATCAAGTCCAAAAGCTCCTGTAGATAAAATATAAGAGTGAACAGGAATTTCAGGCTGAAGAATTCCACATGTACCAATTCTTACAATACGAACAGGGTTTTTTTGAGGTTTTTCCTCTCGCTTTTCGAGGTCAATATTAAAAAGCGCATCTATCTCATTGACACAAATATCAATATTGTCTGTTCCAATTCCAGTTGATAGTACAGTGATTTCTTTTCCTTTATATTCTCCCGTATGACAAACAAATTCTCTGTGTTGTGATTGATGTGTTCGTTTATCAAAAAAGCGGCTTACTTGATTAACTCTGTCCTGATCACCAACAACAATGATGGTGTCGGCAATTTGGTGTGGATGTAACCCCAAATGATATACCTTTCCTTCGGAATCAAGGACAAGTTCTGAAGCTGGAAATTGCATGAGATCGAATTAAAGACTGCCAAATACTTTTTTTAATATATCAGTAACTCTGGCCATTGGGTCCAATCGGATTTTATTTTCTTCCTTCTCCACCATTATAAAAAGTCCAGCAATAGCTCTTTCGGTAACGAATTGGTTAAGGTCAGGATTAAGTTTCTGGCCACCTGTCAACGTCATTGCGCCGTTGTATTTATTAATAATTGGCTCCCAGTATTGTGTGAGTTGAACTTTTGAAATAGCTGCTTCAACCCTAGGGCGAAAAGCTGATGTCAATTGCGCCGTTGTTTTTTCCTTCAAATACCTCGTAGCAGCTCCATTACCTCCATTTAGAATGGCAAATCCATCAGAAATGGTCATCGAAGTAATCGCATTTGTAAAGATGGGCAATGCTTCTTTAACAGCCTCTTCGGCAGCTCTGTTCAGTGTTGTTTCGAATTTATCTACTTGAGCCGACATCCCGAGATCAAGTGCTTTCTGTCTTACTTTTAATGCGTCTGGAGGAAATGGAAGTCGAATGGCAGTGTTCTTTAAAAATCCATCAGTAACGGATGTTACATTGACAGAATTCTTAATTCCAACGCTTAGGGCATCTTTCAATCCTGAAATAACTTCTTGATTGGTAAGTTGTGGTTTGTTTGATGTAGCTGCCGATGGTAAATTTTGACTCACAGTTTTGGAAGCTTCTTCAAGAACTTCACATGACGCAAGAACCAAAGACACAGTCAGTCCTAAGATCATTAATTTCGATTTTTCCATTGTAGATTTTTTGCTTTTCTCGAAAGTACGAAAAGAAAAACAAAAAGGGGACAAAAGTCCCCTTAACTATAGATTTGTTAACGTTGCTTAACGCATAACGTTAATGTAGCCGTTGAATTCGTATTTTCCGTCATTAATTGCATCCTTCGCACTAGCTCTCCATACATAAGTACCCTCCGGAACGATTTGGCCTTTGTAGGTACCATCCCACGAAACGGAAGGATCACGTGATTCCCAAATCAATTCACCCCAACGATTGAATATTATTAATTCAAAGTTGTAGATGTCTAGACCACCAATATGAATTCCCCAAGACTGATTGTGTTCATCTCCATCAGGTGTAAAGGTGTTTGGCGCGTAGAAAATAACATCTTGAACAACATTCATAATTAACGTGATTGTATCAGAACACCCATACTCAGTTGTTACAACTAACGTTACCGGATATTCTCCGATTACTCCCTCTGGATAGATAAATACAGGGTTTGTTGAAGAACTGTAAGATGGATTTGATCCAGGACTGAACCACTGCCAATCAATTACATCTGCACTCGATCTGTCTTGCAACTGTATCGTTGTTTCGAAGAAAGTTGCTGGATTAGATGAGAACGTGAAATCCGCCGTAGGTAAAGGTTTAACGTTGACAATATTTATAAATGAATCCTCATACACACAACCGTATACAGAGGTTATAGTCATCGTTACTGAATATTGATTCGGATCAGGGAAGATGTGCAACAGCGTATCTGTACCGTATTCTAAAAATGAATTTCCATCTGAAAATGAATAGTAAGTTGTAGCGATTTCACTTGGATTAGTGGAGTTATTCGTGAAAATGAAATCACCAGGTATACAATCTTCAGGTTTATTCGATGTCACAATCGGTTGAATCGGTGTTGGGAAATAGATCAATACACATGAATCCGTCTCCGGTGAGCCACACGCTTCAGAAAGTGTTACGCAGTATTGCG
>JBILNH010000221.1:0-3486 GCA_044375095.1 Crocinitomicaceae bacterium | reverse complement strand
GTTGAACAAGCGAGGTGGTATTTGCGCACATTACTTCAGCCGAAAACATGTTATGTTCACCTCACTGAAGGAGCACCAACGACGCCACTGGAGGAAAAAATTATTGGAAAAGCATTAGCTTATATGGTTGCAGACCTAGTGGAACTGGTATCAATTAAGGATTAACTTTTTCGATATTTTCAAGCGTAACAACCTTATTAACCAAACAGCCAGACGGTTGTTTCGCTCGACTTAAAACGTAAGTAAACTGAATGCGCACGCCTTGTTTTTCGTATTCATTGGGTAAATTTAAAGGTAAAAAATACATCGAATCTCCAGATCCCAATACCTCTAAAATGAACCCGCAAGAGTCAGTTTTAATCACTTTCCCCAAGGTTTTAGATGGGTCTAATTTTGTCATTTCTAAAGACTCAACAGGTGCTTTTCTGGTAGATGAACACGAAAAAAGGAGAAACAATCCAAGCCCAAAGGCAAAAGTTATTTTATTCATTAAGGAGAATGTCATATGTACCTAATCTTTAATTTTTAAACATTATAAATTTACAATCAATGAAGCAATTCCACATGACCGGTAATCGTCTCTTTGAAATCACTACTTGGCGTTTTGTAGGTAATCTTCCAAGAATAGACTCCACTCGGACATTTATACCCTCCATAAGACCCATCCCAACCTTCCAAATGATTCTGTGATGTAAAAATCAATTCACCCCAACGGTTATAAATCTCCATAATGAAGTTGTATGGATCAAATCCACTGGTAAAAACAGGAATAAAAACCTGATTAAACTCATCACCGTCTGGTGTAAAGGCGTTGGGCACGTAATAAATCACATCACTCACAACCTGAATAGAAACAAATGCATCATCGACGCAACCATATTCATTCTCTACTGTCAAACCGACCAAGTACACACCTTGAACCTGCGGAAAAGTTACTTCAAAGCTTAATTCGCTTGATTCAAATAAAGGTAAAAATGAAAAGTCCCAAGTATCAGTTAACCCACCGCTGCTCGAATTAGTGAAAACAACTTCCGGAGCATCTATACTTACCACTGATACATCTGAGGAAAAAGAAGCATTAGGCATTGGGAAGACTGTAATTGTTGTACTTAGGGTGCCAGTGCACCCATTTATATCAGTCCCAACAACCTGAATTGGCGTTGTTTGGGTTGGCGCAAACACAAGGGATGATGAAGTTTCTCCTGTTGACCAAGTGTAAGTATTCGCTCCGGCAACTAGCAATTGTACCTCTTCAGACGCACAAATAGTTGTATCACCGGAAATAACCAAGTCAGGTAGTTCATTGATTTGAATCCACAAACTATCATCTGCTTGGCACCCCTCGAAAGATTCACCCATGAGATAAACCCATTCAGATTGCGTTGGTAAATAATTAACTGACGTACTAGTATTGCCGGCTAACTGTAACCCATTCCATTCATAACTAAGTGCACCGCTTGCAGCGAGATTCACCTGCTCACCTGCACACAAAGAAGAATCTAATGCATTGATTTCCACATTCGGAATCGGCAAAACTGTAATTGTAACCGGCACAGTAGACGCACATTGAAATCCGTTGAATCCCGAAAGGTTGAGCACCGTGGTTTGAGTTGGACTAATCGTAAGTACTCCAGACGAACCAACTTGACCGATAGCTGGAGACCAACTATAATTTAGTGCACCAGTTGGTTGAATAACCGCCGTTTCTCCAAAACAAATAATCGCATCGCTTACAGTGACTTGAGGCGGTGAAGAAATTGTTAAATCGAGCTGAACAATGGAATCACATCCATTCATGCTTTGTAAGGTGTCAATGTAAAAGCCAGAATTAGTAATAGTCTGCCCATTAAAAAAATAGGGACCACCAGTACAAATCGTGTCTGTCACTAATACAGTTGATTCAGGAAATACAGTTACTGACACCTGATCTGTTGTCGGGCAAACACCAGGATTAGTTGCTAATGACGTGGTTACAGTGTATACATAGGTTTGAGGTGAATTACCGGTGTTTACCAATGTAAGAGAAGGATTCGAAACCGAAGTTGAGCTTAATCCTGTCGATGGTGACCACGAATAGATGTATTGGCTGTTTGAAGGACTCCCTATAGAAACTGAATTCTCTGAGCACAGACTGACATCAGGTCCTGCATCTGAATCTGCCTGCTCCGTGTAAATAACAACATTTCGAATGGAATGTGAATCTTGATTTCCCCCTGTTGAGGCTGTGAACCCCATATAGCCGGTGAAAGAAAGCGTAAAATTTGCTGTAAGGTACAATGTATTGTTAATGTACAACTCGATTAGACCGTTATCGTAAGTAATCCGAGCAGGTTGGTAGGCATTATTTCGAATAAAATTCAAATTTCCAGAGGTGTTTTCTAGCTTCACCATTCCCGGAATACACTCGTCGTAGCCTGCCCCAGAAAAAATCTGAAGCTCAGGATTTGGTCCACCACAATTATTGTACGTATCCAACCCTACTTTTAATCCGTTAGCAGTACCAGGAATTCCCATTCCAGCACCGCTTACAAATCCGGTTGGAGGAACGTCAATAAAACAAAAAGCTATGCCATCTGCAGCACTTCCACCGAATATACGGAACTCGAAATCTACTGACCATTTCGTGCACAACGCAGGATTTATTGGTGAATTAAGAAAGATTGAACCACTTTGCCAACTGGCATTAGGTGTGAGCACTAATTCATCTGCAAATGTATTCGCATCTCCGGGAGTGTCAGTAACCATAGCATTGCCCGTAATATTCCACCCTTGCGTATTTAAAACTGGCGAGCCTGAAAGTTGCGCAAAAACATACGTTTGAGCTTTTACATTGAATCCATAAATCAGTAGTACACAACTAAAAATAAATAAAAACCGATTCATCTTTTTGTTAGTCAACGTTCTGAAGATTAATCCATGAAAGTACAAAAATGCGTCAAAATGACACATAGATTTGAAAAGAAATCTGGTTGAAGTGATTTATTTAATGCACAAAAAAAGAGACTCCAATTGAAGCCTCTCTTTCCTTAACCTGTAGACGTTAATAATTGATCCGTAAAACAGTAAACGCCAAACGATGGAAAAGGTTTCATTTTTGCTCAATTTGCCGCTTAATTAACATATTAACATTGATAAACAGCACGAACTCAGTTATTCTTCCTTCTAAATCGCATGTACTTTTGAAAAGTGAAGGTGGTAAACGAAATAGATTTACATGCGTTAATTCGCTTGGTTGATGATCCAGATGAATCTGTCTATACCCAGGTGCGCAACACAATCATGGAATTTGGAAGTGACGCGATTCCATTTCTGGAAAACTCACTTGACAATTTAGATTATGAACTCATATTTCATGAGCGGATTCAGCGAATAGTCCAAGACATCCATTTCGAAGAAATCAAAAGAAAGCTTGTTCAATGGAGCCATTCTTCGGATAAAGATTTAATCGAGGGAGCGTTAATTGTAGCGAATTATCAATACATAGTC
>JBILNH010000219.1:0-3498 GCA_044375095.1 Crocinitomicaceae bacterium | reverse complement strand
GGAGGTAGCAACTGAAATTCCCCGTTGTTTTTCAATTTCCATGAAATCGGATGTCGCAGTCTTCTTAATTTTATTGTTTTTGACCGCTCCTGCTGTTTGAATAGCCCCTCCAAAAAGCAATAGTTTTTCGGTGAGTGTAGTTTTACCAGCATCAGGATGGGCGATAATTCCGAATGTTCTCCTTTTTCCTATTGCATCAGCGTTACTCATGGTCGTAAATAATTCGTTAAAAAAAAAGGAATCCATTTGGACTCCTTTTGAATGGGTGGAAGATCGGGTTCGAACCGACGACCCCTAGAACCACAATCTAGTGCTCTAACCAACTGAGCTACAACCACCGTTTTCGGGTGCAAATATACGTATTTTAAGTGTTTTACCAAGAAGCATTAATTTTTTTTTAATTTCGAAACGCAAGAAAAATGCGATTATGAAACAATTGGTGGTTAAGGAATTCGATTTCAGGGTATTTGGTGAATCTTACGAACGGATTTATAAATGTTTGACTATGATTGACGAAAAGGATCTTTGGCGAACTCCAGGAGAAAACATTCCTACCATAGGAAACATGATTTTGCATTTGTGCGGAAATGCACGACAATGGATATTATCAGGTATAGGCGGTCGGCCAGATAACCGTGATCGCGATCAGGAATTCGTCATTCAAACGAATATTAAAAAGGCTGAGCTTGTTTTTTTATTAGAAAACATGCGCGTTAATCTTCGTCAGACGCTGGATGATATGCATGAGGATCAACTGAGAACAGCATATAAAATACAAGGATTTGATGTAACAGGTTTTTCCGTAATTGTCCATGTGATTGAGCATTTTTCATACCACACAGGACAGATTACCACGTTAACAAAATGGCTGACAAGTAAGGATACTTCTTACTACGGCGGAATTGATTTAAATCGACAAAATAATTTGAATTAGGTTCATTTTATTGTTGAAAAGTCCTATTCATTGACAAGGTGAAACCGAACTAATCTGGCTATTTTTGTTAAAAAAAAAGATGCTCAAAATTGGTGTGTTTGGTGCGGGTCATCTTGGTAAGATTCACATTCGAATTTTACATGAGCTAAATGAGCTCTTCGAATTGGTGGGATTTTATGATCCAAGCGATGATGCGGCGAAAGAAATTGTTGATGCTTTTCCAATAAAACGATTTGATTCACCAGAAGATTTGATTCATGCCGTTGATTGTGTGGATGTCGTTACTCCTACATTCGCTCATTTTTCAATTGCACAATTAGCCATTAGAAATTCAAAACATTTATTCATTGAAAAGCCAGTAACCGAAACACTTGATGAAGCTAAATCGCTCATGGAATTAGCGAGAGAGGCAAATGTTAAGGTGCAGGTTGGTCATGTAGAAAGATTTAATCCTGCTTTTCGACAAGCCATTCCTTTTTTGAAGCAACCCATGTTTATTGAAACGCATCGCCTCGCTCAATTTAATCCGAGAGGAACAGATGTGCCGGTTGTCCTTGATTTAATGATTCATGATTTGGACATCATTTTAAGCATTGTCAAGTCGGGAGTCAAACGGATTTCAGCGTCGGGCGTATCAGTCGTTAGCGATACTCCGGATATTACAAACGCACGAATTGAATTTGACAATGGATGTGTTGCAAATCTAACTGCCTCGCGTATTTCAATGAAAAACATGAGGAAATCTCGATTTTTTCAAAAGGATGCCTATATTGGTGTTGATTTTCTTACAAAAGAAGTTGAGGTAGTTCGACTGGAAACAGTTGAAGGAGAGCCTAATCCCTTAGACATTGTCTTCGATTTGGGTGAAGGGAAACCGGTTAAAAAGATCTTGTTTGATAAACCTGAAATAGAAGAACGAAATGCAATTAAGGATGAACTTTCTTCATTTTATGATGCGGTGAAGAACGATGTAAATCCAATTGTTCCAATCGAGGATGGTGTTAGGGCGTTGGATATCGCCGTTCAAATTTTGGATAAAATGAAAGTTTCACTTTCATTGACCTGACAATAATTACAAAATAAATACGTTTGAGGATCGAATTCACTATGAAAACACACCTATTCATCTTCTTGTCTGCATTACCATTTTTAGGATTGGTTTCTTGCATAAAGAACAATCCAGATCCTGCTTGGTTAGAGGTGGGTGAGTGGACGTTAGAACAAAATGCAAATTCACAGTACCCGACAGGTGAGTTAACCCATAACTTTACAGATGCCTGGGTGTATGTGAATGATGAAATTGTAGGTGTTTTTGAAGTGCCTTTCAAGATACCGTTGTTGTACTCTGGAGCTGCGAACATTAAAATTTTTCCAGCGATTCGAAATAATGGGATCTCAGCAACCAAGAAAATGTATCAATTTGTGGATGTTTTTGAGGTAAATGTGGATCTCAAAAAAAATGAAACCATTTCGTTGAATCCAGTCACGCGTTACAAAAGCTCGGTCAGATTTTGGTTAGAGGAATTTGAGCTAGCAGCGGTAAAAATAAAGAATGATCCGGTTGCTGCTGCTGAACTTGTAAAAGGTAATGATCCCTCCATTTTAAAGTGGGGTAATTATTATGGATTGGTTAATTTATCTAAAGTTGATAGTACCTGGATTGGTTACACAGAAGCTCAAATGCAACTGCCAAGAGGTCAGGAGGTATACCTAGAGTTGGATTATTACAATACTAATTCACTAACAACGGGTGTAATCGGAATATCAGCAAGTGAAATCAAACCCAATCCAAACATTACATTAAACAAGCAACCTGCTTCAACCGTAAAATGGAAGAAAGTATACATCGATTTAAGGGATATTGTGTCAAATTCACCAAATGCTGAGTACTTTGAACAGTCATTTGAAGCGTTTATTGAGGCTAATCTTCAACAGTCATTTATCATTTTTGATAACGTAAAAGTGGTCTATTTCTAATGCAAAAACATCCGCTTTTAGTTTTCTTTTTCATTTTGTTGGATTGGTGTTCCGCTCTTATTTCTTGGTGGTTATTTTATTATGCCAGAAAGACAAACATTGAGCAAATGCCCTACATTACCTCTGACTCGCTCTATTGGGGAATTGCAATTGTTCCAATCATTTGGTTATTGCTGTATTACTTGCAAGGAACATACCATGATATAAAAAGGCTCTACCGCTTCAAATTGGTTAATTTAACTTTTATAGGTACCGTTATCGGATCAATTGCTCTTTTTTTCTTGTTACTACTTGATGATGAAATTTCGGGATACCAAGTATATTATAAGTCAATCATACTCTTATTCGGTATTCATTTTTTAGTCACATTAATCCCCCGTTTGATTTTTGTTACTGTTCTCGTCAAACGCATTCAATCTGGTAGAAATGGGTTTAGTACCGTGTTAATTGGAGGAAGTGAAAAAGCGGTTGAGATTTATAAGGAAATTAATCAGTTACCGAAGAACATTTATCGGTTCATAGGTTTCATTAATATAAATGGTGTCGATCGACAACTTGAAAACGATTTGCCTTATCTCGGACATATT
>JBILNH010000220.1:0-3498 GCA_044375095.1 Crocinitomicaceae bacterium | reverse complement strand
GGCATGGCGTCGAATCGTGAAAAGTCATTTACTCCAGCTATTCAAGCAGAAGGTTTTGGGAAAAAGCATCCCGACTCAGCAGATTGGCAGTCCTTCTATCAGGTAAAAGAAGAGGAAGAAAGCCAAACAGTATTGTTGTCCAATGAGCCTGATCTTGATCTCAATGTAAGTGGAGTACTCTTGCTTGATTCGCCTTTTTTTGCTGGATATGTAAACAATGAACTCTTAATTGTACATTCCAGTCGGGCATATTTGCGCGTGACGTACGATCAACTCATGCACCATTTTTTACATTCTCCAGTAGCATCTCAAGCATTACTTTTTCCATTTGAACGCGCCTGTTCTGCTGCTGAAAAAGAAGAGTGGCTAGTGAATGAAGTTCTTTTAAATAGGTTAGGCTTTGTGACACATTTTGATGAAAATAATATCATTATAAGTGCGGTCCCATCACTTTTGCATGCAGAATCCATTCACGAATGTATTGAACAAATCTTTGATAAAATAACGTTTACCAAGGTTGAGAAAAGTGATGTTGCCCACCATGTTGTTCTGGAGCTTTCTCGCTCAGAAAGTAAGCAAAAAGGAAAGGTTTCGTCTCAAATAGAAGCTGAAGAACTGCTTACATCCTTGCTCTCAACAAAAGAACCGGGATTAACACCCGATGGCAAAACAATACTTAGTAACATTTCTTTTACAGATTTAACTCGATTTTTTTAACATGGGAATATTGTCAAATACACCACCGGTGACCAAAAATTTATTGATCATTAACGTGATCCTCTATCTGCTGTCCCATGTAATGGTGTCAAAAGGAATTGATTTGACTTCTTATTTGGGAGCTCACTACTTTAACTCACCCCTTTTTCAGCCGTATCAAGTCGTGACCCACATGTTCATGCATAGTTTGTATGATTTTACGCATATCCTTTTCAACATGTTGTTACTAGTTATGTTTGGTTCGCATTTGGAACGATTATGGGGTGCGAAACGGTTTTTTATATTTTATTTCGCCTCAGGACTGGGTGCATTTGTGCTTTACAATACGATAGGTTTCTGGGAGCTGATGGAGTTAAAAACAACATTGACTCGTATGGGTTATTCTATTGATGTCTTGAATTCAAAAACAATTAACCTTTATTTCAGTGATATAGAGGTGTCAACCATGCCTCAAGAACTCAGAAGGTACATTGAACTTTCTTACAGTAACATGGTCGGTGCGTCAGGTGCACTTTTTGGTGTTTTAGCGGGATTTGCAGTTCTTTTTCCAAACACACAGCTTATGTTGCTTTTCCCGCCTATTCCAATAAAAGCAAAATTCTTGGTTGGTGCTTATTTGCTGTTTGAGATTTACAACTCAGTTACGATGGTTAATGATCAAGTAGCTCACCTTGCCCATGTTGGCGGAGCTATTGTTGGAATTATTCTAGTACTTTATTGGAGAAAACAAGACCGTCAAAATTTTTGGTGATGGAGAGAACACTTAAGGATCAACTGGTTTATCAATGGAATTACGGTGGTGTTACCGTTCGATTAATTGCTGTTAACGCAATTGTCTATTTGGCTATTCAGCTTATAACTGTACTTGCCCGACTTTTATCTCCTGAATCCACAAGTGATGTTCATGAATGGCTACACCTTTTATTTGCGTTACCAACAGACCTTTCTTCGTTTATCCGTTCACCTTGGACGTTGTTTACGAGTATTTTTTCACACTTTTCGTTTCTTCATTTTTTAATGAATATGCTTTTCCTTTATTTCACTGGAAAGCTATTCGAATCATTCTTTGATCGAAAACGGCTTGTAGCTACTTATTTGATTGGTGGAATTGTTGGTGGAATAGTAGAACTACTTGCACATCAAATTTTCCCAGCGCTTCAGATGGAAACATCTGTTATTGTAGGGGCTTCGGGTTCCGTTATGGCATTATTTGTTGCTGTAGCTATTTACCGTCCAAATTTACAAGTGAACCTCTTTGGTCTTTTTCCTATTCGGTTGATTTTTTTAGCTTTACTATTCGTGATGATCGACTTTTTAGCCTTAGGAAATAAAGATGCTACAGCTCATTTCGCACATTTAGGCGGCGCAATAATTGGTTTCTTTTCGGTTAAAAACCCTACAAGGTCCTCGAATATTATTACGTGGTTCATTGCGCGTTATGATCAAATTTGTAAAAGAAGAAACACCTCCTTTACCGTTAAAAAAGGTGGTAAATCTCGTAGTACTTCATTTAAATCCGATGAAGAGTACAACATGGAAAAGAAACAAAATCAAGCAAAAACCGATGCAATTCTTGATAAGATTGCCAAATCAGGCTACGAGTCTTTAACCAAGGCTGAGAAAGAATTTCTTTTTAAACAGAGCAAGAATGGCTAGTTTCATTCGAAATATCGTGCGGATTTCTTCCATTCTTAAAATCGGAACGCTTATTTCTTCAGGTGCGCTTATCTTGGCGTATATTGCCCCTTTTGTTCATCCAAGTACACTTAAAATCCTGCCCTTCTTTGGATTAGCCTATCCAATATTTTTGCTCATTCAACTCGTAATGTTGCTCATTTGGTCCCTGGTTAAATCACGTTGGGCTGTCTTTTCGCTCATCATTATATTAATCGGAGGCAAATTACATTTTAGGTTGATTGCAACAGGATCGAACCCTGAAGACATACCAACAGAAGAAAGTGTGCTTCATGTGATGAGTTACAATGTAAGGTTGTTCGATCTCTATACAGCTGATCTTGATGAAAAATACACCAAACGAAATGCAATTTTTGATTACATACAAACAAAAAATCCGGATGTCGTCTGTTTTCAAGAATTCTATCACCAAGATAAACCAACACGATTCTCCACAAGAGATACACTTTTTCAATTGTTGAACACAAAAGATTACCACGAGCGTTATGCACACAAGTTACGAGGTCGACAAAATTTTGGCGTTGCGATCCTTTCGAAATATCCTGTAATTGCAAAAGGTGATGTGATTTTTGAAACACAAGGTGAAAAAGACTTCAACTATTGCATATTTGTCGATGTAGTAAAAAATCAAGATACGTTTAGGATTTATAACGTTCATCTTCAGTCGATTAAACTACAGCAAGACGATTATTCTGAATTTAACGGGAGTGAAAAAGAAACGCAAAAACCTAATGTACTTCGTTTAATGATTGATAAACTAAGAGTAGCTTATCCCAAACGTGCTGAACAGGCACGTACAGTCGTTGAACACATGAAGAATTCCCCATATGCCATTGTGGTATGTGGTGATTTCAATGATACACCAATGTCTTATGCGTACAATCAGTTTGATCGATTGTTGGTTGATGCCTTCCGAAATACATCTTTTGGAATTGGAAGCACCTATGTCGGCAGAATTCCTGCTGGAAGAATTGATTACATCTTTCATTCGAATGAATTAAATTCCGCCAACTTTACAATACAAGACGTTCCTCAAAGCGATCACCGTGCAATTTCTTGTTCGGTTTATTACAAAAAAACCGAATA
>JBILNH010000218.1:0-3503 GCA_044375095.1 Crocinitomicaceae bacterium | reverse complement strand
AATTGTACCATTCCTACTTGCAGTGAACATTATCGTTATAATCTTTGCGGTTGAGCGTTTTGTTACCTTAAGTAAAGCAAGAGGTAAAGGACGTATTGACGCTTTCGTCGCCAAAATGAAAACGTTGTTGGAAGCGAAGCAAGTAAACGAGGCTATTGACGCATGCGGAAAACAAGGAGGTTCATTAGGTAATGTAGTTCTAGCAGGGTTAGAAAAATACACTACAATTGTTGATGATACATCCATGAATAAAGAGCAAAAAGTAGAGTCATTGAAAAAAGAATTAGAAGAGGCAACAGCTCTTGAGTTACCAATGTTGTCGAAAAACTTAGTTATTCTTTCAACTTGTGCTTCGGTTTCTACGTTGATTGGTTTGATTGGAACAGTAATCGGTATGATTCGTTCATTTGCGGCAATGAGTCACGGAGCTCCTGATACTGCTCAGTTAGCAACTGGTATCTCTGAGGCCTTGATCAATACCTTCTTTGGTATCTTCGGATCAACTATCGCGATTATTGCTTACAACTTCTTCTCTACGAAGATTGATGCGATGACGTATAGTATTGACGAGGCTGCATTTACAATCGTTCAAGACTTCTCATCAACACAAAAATAAGATAGTCAGCTTAACAGTTAAAAACACGAGAAATGCCAAAAATAAAAATGCCTAAAAGTTCTCCGTCCATAGACATGACGCCTATGGTGGACTTGGCTTTCTTGCTAGTTACATTCTTTATGTTAGCTGCTTCTTTTCGATCAAGCGAGCCAGTTGAAGTTGATGTTCCTTCCAGTATCTCTGATAAAATCATTCCAGATAATGTGTTATTAGTTACTGTTGATAAAGGGGGACGTGCATTCTTCAACCTTGCAGATCCTGAAGCGAGAAGAGAATTGTTGGTAAATATGTCAGCAAAATACAAAATTGGTTTTTCTGATGAGCAAGTTGAGAAATTTACCATCATGACCAGTTTTGGATGTACCATGCAAGAATTGCCGCAGTACATTGATATGAGTAATGAAGAACGTAAACGTTTAGAAACTAAAGGAATTCCGTACGATTCAACAAATAATGAATTGAAAGATTGGATTTTCTATGGAAACGTCGCGGCGCTTAATACTGGAAAAACAGCATTCGAGGAAGCTAAATTAAAAGGAGATTCCCCGGTAGCCGATGATTTCAAACCGAAATTCATTCTGAAAGTAGATAATAAAGCGCTTTATGTTCACGCTCAGAATGTCATCAATGTATTCCGTGATTTGAATTTGAATAACTTGAATTTTATCACTTCAATGGAGACAGCTCCATTGTAAAAAGAAAAATAAACTATGGCAGAAATTGCAGAAGGCGGTGGCGAAAGCCATGGCAAAGGGAAAAAGAGAGCCAAGAAAAGTTCTACCAGGGTTGATATGACCCCTATGGTTGACCTTGCATTCTTGTTGCTAACATTCTTTGTATTGACTTCTACGTTCAGCAAGCCAAAAGTAATGAGTCTTGTTTATCCCGCTAATCCGGATGAGACGCAGAAAGAAGAGCCGCAGAAAATTAATAACGGTATCACTTTTTTACTTTCTGAAGATAAGATTTACTACTATTCTGGTCAATATTATCCGAAAAGTGCTCCAGGTCCAGAAGGTCCAACAGTGCTTGAAGAAACAAATTTTGGTCCGAATGGTTTACGAAAATTACTTGCTGATCGCAATGCATTCGTCCTAAAAGGAAAGGAAGGTCTTGACAAAAAGCTGAAAAGCAAAGAAATACAAGACAGTACCTATTTGCGAATGTTAATCGAATTCAAAAAGAACAAAGAATCACTTAAAGTTTTAATCAAAACGGATGATAAAGCCACTTGTAAAAATTTCATTGACCTTATTGATGAATTGAAAATTGCAGAGATCGGTGTAATCGCTCCAGTTGATATACTTGCTAGTGAATTGGAATTGTTAAATGAAAAAGTGAAGTAACATGGGAGTAACAATCGCAATTATTTTATTGATCGCTTTCATTACATTGTATGACTACTTCACGTCTAAAACTTGGCAACAAGTAACGTCATCAAATCGGAATGAAATCGTATTTGAAAATCGTAACCGTTCATATGGTGCCTATGTTTTGCGCAATGATTATGACAAACGCTTGACATACATTATGTTGAGTATCTTGTTGTCAATTGGTGTAATCTATGGTTCATATGTTATCGTTAAAAATCTGCCCGAAGAAGAGTTAGCTCCTCCTCCGGTTGATACAACTCAATTTGCAGTTCAAGCTCCTCCTGTTGAAGAGGACGTTCCACCACCACCACCGGAGGAACCGCCACCACCAATGGAGAAAACGGTTGCCTTTACGCCACCTGTTATCGTAGATATTCCAGTAGAGGATGAAATTCCTATTCAGGAAGATATGGAGGACACAAAAGCGAGTACTGAAACGAATGATACAGAGAACGAAAGTTGGGCACCTCCAGTTGTAGGTGAAAAACAACCGGAAGTGACTGAACAAAAGGAACCTGAAGTCTACACTTATGTGGATGAAGAACCAGAGTTTCCAGGTGGTTACGCTTCAATGATGGCATTTATTCAGAAAAACTTCAATTATCCGCAAGTGGCTATTGAAAATAATATTCAAGGTAAATGCTATGTTAAATTTGTCGTAAAAGGGGACGGATCAGTAAGCAGTGTTCAGGTTGAACGCGGAATTCCTGGCTGTCCTGAATGTGACAAAGAGGCTATCCGCGTAGTTCGAATGATGCCAGGATGGAAAGCAGGTAAGGTGAATGGAAAGAGTGTATCTTCTGTTTTCAGATTACCAATAAACTTTGCATTAGAATAATTGAATTTAATATTGAAATCCCCGTTGAGTTTTCATCGGGGATTTTTTTTGCAATTTTAAAATGAAATACATTCCCACATTTTTATCTGGTTTCATTATAGTCATCTGTCTTTCAATGATCTATTTTTTGCTGTTCACTGAATTGTTTGAAGATCGGTTATGGGGAGTAAAAAGAAATGCGTTTATTGTCATATTAACGGTTTACGCGTTATTTCGATTCTACAGATTATACTTGTCTCTAAAAAAATTAAAATAAGAAAAATGAAAAGCCAAATTTCTTTTTTACTTGCGGTTGGTTGTTACGTGTTATTATCTTGCAATAACAATGGAAAACCGATCGGATATGAAAGCGATACGCACGGTCGAGGTAAAGCAACAATATTTATAGAGGAATCATTCAAGCCTCTATTTGACACAAGTATTTATACTTTCGAAAGTCAATTCCCTAACGCAGATATCATCCAGGTTTATAAATCTGAGGGACAAATTATTGCTGACTTTTTTGATAAAAAAGTAAAGACAATTTGTATAACTAGAGAGTTTACCCCGAATGAAATTAAACGCCTAAAACAACAACAAGTTGAAGTAAGGACAGATAAAGTGGCTCAGGACGGTGTAGCATTAATTGTCCATCCTGAAAATCTAGACACAACCATTACCGTGGACGAACTTAAAC
>JBILNH010000217.1:0-3504 GCA_044375095.1 Crocinitomicaceae bacterium | reverse complement strand
TCCGCCATTCTCTTGGAATTGATCGACGTATGCATCCATTCGACCGGCCGTTGTTGGACCAAAAGATCCAGATGGCATTCCTTCAGGTGTTTTTGCCGGACCCGCGTAATATACTGGATGATTTTTGAAGTATTCAGGCATTGGTTGACCTGCATCCAACAATTCTTTGATTTTTGCGTGAGCAATGTCACGGGCCACGATCAACGTTCCGTTTAATTTCAAGCGTGTCTTAATTGGGTACTTGGACAATTCTGCCAGCACTTCACTCATCGGACGATCCAAATCAATTTCAACCGGAGCTTCTAAATGTGGCGGATTATCTGGCAGCATGCGGCGTGGATCTTTTTCCAACTGTTCCACATACAATCCTTTAGCAGTTATTTTTGCTTTAATGGTGCGGTCAGCTGAACACGAAACGCCCAATCCAACTGGACAAGAAGCCGCATGACGTGGTAAGCGAATGACGCGTACGTCGTGTGTAAAGTACTTGCCGCCGAATTGCGCGCCAATGAGACTTTCCTGGCAAATGCGATGTACTCGCTTCTCCCATTCTAAGTCACGAAAAGCCTGACCGTTCATATTTCCTTCCGTTGGCAGTTCATCGAAATAACCAGCGGATGCTTTTTTAACTACTGATAAATTCGCTTCGGCAGATGTCCCACCAATTACCAACGCCAAGTGATACGGAGGACATGCAGATGTACCTAAATCTTTTATTTTTTCCCGAACAAAAGCATCCAACGACGCTTCATTGAGTAACGATTTCGTTTTTTGGTATAGGAACGTTTTATTCGCTGAACCTCCTCCTTTCGCCAAGAATAAAAACTCGTAACTCATGCCTTTTTTGGCATAAATATCTATCTGCGCCGGTAAGTTAGATCCTGAATTTTTTTCTTCAAACATGGATAACGGAACAATCTGCGAATAACGTAAATTGCGTTCTTGGTAAGTGTTATAAATCCCCTTCGATAACCATTCTGCATCGTCTGCTCCTGTATATACATCCTCTCCTTTTTTCGCCATGACGATTGCCGTTCCCGTATCTTGACAAGAAGGCAATTGTCCCTCTGCAGCTACGACTGCATTTTGGAGCAAGTTATAGGCCACAAAACGGTCATTATCGGTCGCTTCCGGATCATTCAAGATGCTGTTGAGCATCTGCAAGTGGGATGTTCTCAAGTAAAACGATACATCGGTCATCGCTTCTTGCGAAAGAACTTCCAAGGCTTTTGGGTCCACATGAAGTACCTCACGATCACCATATTTTTCTATACGAACATAGTCCGATGAGATTTTTCTGTACGCCGTATCGTCGCGTTGAATGGGGTAAGGATCTTGGTAAAAAAACGTTGACATATCGATAGAGTTTTAACGTTTACAAAGATAGGGTTTAATTGAAAAAGAAGTGGCTGTCTGAATTAGACAGCCACTTCTTTTATTTGTTTTAATTTTCTTTTCACTTCGTGTCTGCCTTGCGGTGTCTTGATACAAAAGAAACAAAAAATCCAAGGCCGGATTGACTACATAAACGATCTTTCTTCGATTATTTAAAAATCATTGCTAATAAGACAATCTTTCGGATTTAATATTCCGCTAAACAAATGCTTTTTTACCACTTAATCTTTAATCCAAGGTTGCTGGTAAGACCAAAATTGGTTTGCGTAGCCAACTCTGGAATGGCCGTAATGTACAATCCCGGACGCATTTCAGCATAGATATTCAAGTGCTTCCAGAACTCACGTTTTTTACCTAAACGCATGTTGAATCCAACCGGAATATACCCTGTGAACGCAAAACCGTTTTTATTTTTAACTGTTTCACTTACAGACTCATACTCGTCTTCATTGTAGGAATAAAAGTCTCCATCATTGTCTTCATCGTCAGAAGAAGAAATGTATCGATCTTCCCAATAATTGATGGTTGTTCGTGAACTAATCGCTGTACCTAAGCTCACACCAATTCCCGTATGAAAAGAAAAGCGGTATTTATCTGTTGTTTGAAAAATCAAGGCACCATCCAAACGCAATTGCTGTGTTTGGTAATTCATGTTGATGTTTTGATTGAATACCGAATCAACTAACGTCTGTGCCCCGGTTTGTGACGATGTTAACGTATCGTAAGGTGTGATTGTAGATCTCGAATAAGATGCACTTAAGTTGTTGGTATTCATAAAGGTTAGTCCTACGCGTAATACCGGCTGACGTAAAAATCCGTTTAACGGCTCTTCTCTGAACTGTAAACCGACATACAACCCATGAATACCACTTATTGGTCCACCAGTTTGCATCATCGGTCCAAATCCGCCAGTTTTTGTGTAACCCGTTAAATCAGTTTGTGCAAGAAGAGAATTTGGTGCTAATTGTAAGAAATCGGCTTGCTCACCCATCACTGTTAACCCCATTGTCGATCCCGATTGGGCATTGAATTCAGTAATTTTTGCACGCTTCAAAAGTCCTTTTTTCTCTGTTTGTGCGAACGTACTTGCCTGAGCGATGAAAAGGCAGAGTCCGGCTATAATCCATTGTTGTTTCATGATATTTCTGTTTTATGTCTAAACATTCAACGTTTGATACGGTTTATTGTTTCTTTTAGGGCGTATTTTAACACTATTTGATCCGTCTAATTTTAGTAACTTCGCGCTTTCTCAAGACAAGCCGTATGACACGAAACTATCCGGAATACAAAGGATTGCAGCTTCCCAACGTAGCGCACACTGTGCTCGAAAAATGGAAAAAAAACCGCATATTCCAACAATCGATCGATACACGTGAAGGAAAAGAACCGTTCATCTTCTTCGAAGGTCCGCCTTCTGCGAACGGTCTTCCTGGCATTCACCACGTAATGGCGCGATCGATTAAAGATATTTTCTGTCGCTACAAAACGCTGAAAGGTTTTCAGGTAAAACGTAAGGCAGGATGGGATACGCACGGTCTGCCTGTTGAACTTGGCGTAGAGAAAGAATTGGGCATCACAAAAGAAGATATTGGTACGAAAATCTCAGTGGACGATTACAACAAGGCGTGTAAAGAAGCCGTGATGCGTTACACCGGGATCTGGAATGACCTCACAGAAAAAATGGGCTATTGGGTCGATATGGACGATCCATACATCACCTATGATTCCAAATACATGGAATCGGTTTGGTGGTTGCTCGGTCAGCTTTTTGAGAAGAACTTACTATACAAAGGTTACACCATTCAACCGTATTCACCGAAAGCCGGAACGGGACTTTCATCGCACGAATTAAATCAACCGGGATGTTACCGCGATGTGACGGATACTACGGTGGTGGCTCAATTCAAGATTAGCGAATGGAATGATTCCTCCCCCTTTGTCCCCCTCCAAAGGGGGAAAGAGGTACATTTCCTGGCATGGACTACAACACCGTGGACCTTGCCTTCAAATACTGCATTGTGTGTTGGGCCATCAATTAACTATGTTTTGGTTCGATCTTTCAACCAATACACCTTCGAGCCAATAAACGTTATTCTTGCGAAAAACCTG
>JBILNH010000216.1:0-3514 GCA_044375095.1 Crocinitomicaceae bacterium | reverse complement strand
ACATAGTTTTTAAGTCATGAAAGTCAACTTTTTAGTCATTTTAAGTCTCGTTGGATTACTAGTTGTTTCTTGTGATAAAGTAGACAACCCTTTTCCACCGTCCATAAATACGGATTTAGATACAACAATTTATCCTGGTAATTGGTCAGATTATATTGCGAACGAATGGCCTGATTTCACCACTTTACCTAACGACGATCCTAACAGAAATGCCATCATCGAGGATTTTACTGGTCACAACTGTAGTGCTTGTCCAGCTGCTGCAACAGTAGCCCATAATATTCATGTGTCGAATCCATCACGTGTTTTCATAGCGGGTATCCATGCGTCGAATACAGCAGATGGGACCTCGTCTTTTCAAGATGTCAATGTTTCTCAAGGTTACACGATTGATTTTACCAATTCACAAGGATTAGCCTTGGGTGCCTATTTCGGTGTTACTTTAGCGAACTCGGGATTTTTTGGTAACCCTGCCGGGACAATTAACCGCGTTCCCGATAACGGGGAATATTTTTCTGCTGATGGATCTTGGTTATCAAAGACAAATGCAGTATTGTCGTCTTCACCTAAGTTGGCAATTAAGGCAAAATTAAATTACTTCGAAACGCCTAAACATGGTTTCTTTTTGCACACTGAAGTCGAAAAATTAGACAATAATTTAACAAATGATCTAGCTATGGCCGTTTACCTGATTGAGGATTCTTTGGTAGGACCGCAAAACGTCAATAATGTCTTGACTCCTAATTACGTTCACCGCGATATCATGCGCGGCACATTGGATGGCACACCTTGGGGCAGAACATTGACGAGCGCACTATTGACGAATGGGAAATATTACCTGGATTACAGCTATATATTGCCCAATCAGCTTGCTCCACAAGGGGTTTCTTCAACGCACAATGCAGAAAACATGCATGTACTGATATATGTGTACGATAAAGTCACATTAGAGATTTATCAGGTCATCAAGAAGAAGATGGTTCCTTAATTACGTTTGCTGTTCGACGTAGACAGCCGTTCCGTAAGCAAGAACTTCTGTCATCCCCTGCATTACTTCATTGGATTCATAGCGCATATTGATCACTGCGTTTGCACCGAGATTTCTAGCATTAGTAGTCATAATTTCCAGCGCTTCTTGACGGGATTTTTCGCATAGGTCGGTATAAATCGTGCTTTTTCCGCCAAAAATTGCCATGAATCCACCGACTATGTTTCCTCCAACGCCGCGAGATCGAACGGTTATTCCCTGCACCAAACCAAGTTGTTTGTGAATAGTATATCCCTCTAAATGAGTACTAGTTGTAATAAATAGGTTTTCCATTTGTCTTTGATTTATTCAAACTCGATAAGAACGACTCCTTTTTCAACTACCTGACCGCTCTCTACAAGAATCGCTTTGACTTTACCAATTCCCTCGGCTTTTAAACTGTTTTCCATTTTCATGGCTTCCAACGAGAGAATCTCATCCCCTACTTGAAGTTCTTGACCAACAGAAACATGAATCATGACCACGCGACCAGGCATTGGTGATTGTAGTTCCTTTAGTTTCTTCACTTTCGGAACATCTAATCCCATTGATGAGATGAGTTCATCAAGCGGACCACTCTTTCGAATATTAAAAACACGGTGGTTGATTTTCACTTTGATTCGGTTCTCCTCTGTTCGATTTTCGATCAATTCCCCATGAAATGTCTGACCTTTATACATGATGGTAAAAAAACGGTCATCCTCCCACTGAATAACAGAACCGTCAATGCCAACAGTTTCTTTTTCATCGAACATCCAAAGCGTACGCATAACTCAAATATATTTCAACAAAAATAACAGAATCTTAAGGAGAAATAGACTAAGGTAGGTGACATTTAAAATTATTTCGTCAGTTTTGTAGACCTAAAATTGATCTATGAAAAGTACAATTTATCTCTTTTTTTGCGGGATTCTGTTTACTACAGCTTGCGCACCACGACCATCAGAAACAACAGTAACTGAAAAAGTGGGTAACCAAACAGCGGAAATTATTGAAGAGGCTGATTTACCTTCCGTACGAACTGAACAGCCTGTTTATCAGGCTACTGAGACTATTTTAACGGACCTGTTACACACAAAACTTGAGGTCAATTTCGATTGGAATAAGTCCCGTATGAATGGAAAAGCGACCATTACTGCAAAGCCACATTTTTATCCCTCTGATAGTGTAATTCTAGACGCAAAAGGAATGGATATTCTTGCTGTATCAATTGGAAAACAATCCCTTAAATACACATACGATAGCCTAGAATTAAAAATCAAATTAGGTAAAACATACACCCGAAATGATTCATATACACTAGTTATTGATTATGTAGCCAAGCCAGAAGAACGCATCACCGGTGGAAGTGCCGCAATTGCATCTGACAAAGGGTTGTACTTTATCAATCCGACTGGAGATCAAAAAGGGAAAATGCCACAAATTTGGACACAAGGAGAGACAGAAGCCAGTTCCGTTTGGTTTCCAACGATTGATACTCCCAACAGCAAAACAACCCAAGAGATTTTCATTACTGTACAAGACAAGTACACAACATTGTCTAACGGTAAACTGATTTCTTCTGTCAAGAACCAAGACGGCACACGCACCGATTACTGGAAACAAGATTTGGCACACGCACCCTATTTATTCATGATGGGTATTGGTGAATTTAAAGTCGTGAAAGATACTTACACGCGACCGAACGGCTCGAAAATGGAAGTGAATTACTACGTAGAGCCTGAGTGGGAACCCTACGCAAAAGCAATTTTCGGAGAAACACCAGAAATGATTGGATTCTTTTCAAAGTTGCTTGGTGTAGAGTATCCATGGGATAAATACCATCAAATTGTTGTGCGCGACTATGTTTCGGGGGCAATGGAAAACACCGGTGCAGTCATTTTTGGTGATTATGCCTATAAAACAGACCGTGAATTGCTAGATGCAAACGATGAATCTACCATTGCTCATGAGTTATTCCACCATTGGTTTGGAGATTTAGTCACCTGCGAATCTTGGTCGAATCTCCCGTTGAATGAGTCTTTTGCCAACTATTCTCAGTACTTGTGGGATGAATTCCGTCATGGTTTGGATGAGGCGGACTATCAGGCTGAGGCGGAAGCAGATGGGTATTTTCAATCTGCTCAAGCACAAGGCCACCATGAACTGATCTGGTTTGATTATGAGGATAAAGAACAAATGTTTGATGGACATTCGTACAATAAAGGCGGACGAATATTGCACATGCTTCGGAATTACCTGGGAGATGAAGCGTTCTTTTTGGGTATGAGTAGTTACCTAAAGGCGAATCAATTCAAACCGGCAGAATTCCACCAGTTGCGTCTCGCGTTTGAAGAGGTCTGTGGAGAAGACTTGAATTGGTTTTTTAATCAATGGTTTCTTGGTATTGGACATCCAATTTTATATGTATCGCACGAAATGGATTCTGTAACTAAAATGATTTCATTAACTGTAGAACAAAAGCAAGATCTTACTAATTGGCCTTTA
>JBILNH010000166.1:0-5391 GCA_044375095.1 Crocinitomicaceae bacterium | reverse complement strand
ACGTCGCATTGGCAGTTTTCGTCAAGTATTTCTTCAAACACCGCATGAAAAACGATCGGAAAAGCACCTTTCTGATCCACTCACTAATTCAGCAGCTAAACGGTTAAACATGTACCTGCGTTGGATGTGTCGTCCCTCAATAAATCAAGTCGACTTTGGGATCTGGACAAACATCTCACCATCAGAACTTTACCTCCCACTGGATGTGCACACAGCGAATGTAGCTCGAAAGTTACAACTGCTAAACCGAAAACAAAACGATTGGAAGGCACTCGAGGAGCTTATGGATAAGCTGCGAAAAATGGACCCAAATGATCCTGTTAAATATGATTTCGCTTTATTCGGATTGGGAGCATTTGAAAAATTTTGAACGCGATAATTAAACAACTACTTAAGTATTGATGAGCGAATTTTGCTACATTTGATGTATGAAGTTGGTGTATCCGGAATTTCTTTGGGCGTTTTTTGCTCTTTCCATTCCCATCATCATTCATTTATTTCATTTTCGGAGACATAAAGTTCTTTTCTTTTCAAGTCTTCAGTTTCTTCAAAAAGTAGAACAAGACAACAGATCAACAAAACGTTTAAAGCAACTACTTGTCTTAATTGCCCGATTGCTGGCTTTAACGTTTCTAATTTTAGCATTTGCCCAACCATATCTGCCGGTTTCTGAGAATTCCAATGAAGGTGGAAAACCTGTCTTGGCTATTTACATTGACAATTCGTTTTCAATGACTGCCAAAGGTTCAGAAGGCGAATTAACTTCCATGGCAAGAGAAATTGCTCGAAAAGTGATTTTGGACGCGCAAATTGACACCCGTATACTTTTGACAACTAACGCGCTTAGTGGCGCTGAGCAACGCTTTTTAACCAAGCCAGAGGCGATCAAGGAATTAGACAAAATCGCTCCAAACCCTATCATCCGAAAGATCGATGACGTTATAAATTGGCAACGAAATTTTATTGACCGACAAAATCAAACAGCTGAACGACTAGGTACACGACAGTTCATACTTCTTTCAGATTTCCAAAAACATACGTCGCGTTTTTCAACAATTAAGAAAGACAATTCCTCGTACTATTATCCAATTAAGTTGAGCGCGCAAAGCACTTCAAATGTTTACATCGATTCTGTCTGGTTTGACTCACCTGTTCACAAAGTAAATCAACCTGTTCAATTAAATGTTCGTGTTACAAATGCTGGAGATGAAGACCTCAATGCCATTGAACTTCATGCTGAAATTGCTGGACAAAAAAGAGATGTATTTTTAGACTTACCAGCAGGCGCAGTCCAAACAACAACATTGAATTACACAGACAAACGAGCTGGAATAAAGCAAGGTAAGATTACAGTAAACGACAAACAGTTATTTTGGGATGACGACTACTATTTAAGTTATGAAGTAGCTTCTAATTCAAAGGTGTTATCCATTAACGGTCCATCTGCCAGTCAAGGAGTTGCACAAGTTTTTTCAGTTGAACCTTTTTACCAATTCACATCCTTATCGCAAGATCAACTGACACTTGACGCCATAGAAAACCAAGATTTGATCATCTTAAATGGCATTAATTCCATCAATTCTGCGCTATCAAATGAGTTGATTGAATTTTCATCCAATGGCGGTACTGTATCACTTTTCCCAGGAACATCTGTTGTCATTAATGAGTGGAATCGCCTATTGAGTGGACTTAACCTTCCGACAATTGCCAACAGCATAAAAGGAGGCCTTCGAATAAAGAACCTAAATGAGGACGACGAGTTTTTCGTGCCTGTTTTCGAGCAAAAGAATCAACAAGTTAACTTTCCTGAAATTTCAACCTATTATCGCTTAAATACAAGTTCATCTGCCTTTACCTTGATAACATTAAAGAATGATGCGCCTTTGTTTGTTAAGAGCAAAACAAACGCCTACTTATTCGCAAGTTCGCTCGATCCATCATTTTCTGCCATCACATCGAATGCACTTTTTCCAACACTGATCTTACGCATGGGTGAACTAAGTCAACGAAGACTGCCAATTTCAATGACCATCGGATCGGCTGCATACTTTCCAGTTTATGCAAATACTTCAGGAGAGCAACCAATTAGGTTAAAAAATGGGGCTACTGAGTTCATTCCACAAGTAAGAAAAGAACAACGTGTCACCTACATTTCTATTTCAGGAATGGAAGCAATAGAGCAGTTAAAGGCAGGAAATTATTTCATTGAAAAAGACAACGAACGAATAGCAGGTATTGCGCTGAATTACAACCGAAATGAATCAACTACAGCCACATTGGATAAAGAAACCATCCGTTCTCAATTAAAAGAAAACTGTTCCAATGTTGTTTTCAATGAAATTGAGTCGACAATCTCTGAGGCAAAACTTAAGTTGGAACGTCCATTTGAATACTGGAAAATGATGGTCGTTTTCGCTTTACTTTTTGTATTAGCAGAAATGGCATTATTAAAATTTTGGAAATAGGTTATGAAAATTCTACTAAAAGAAGCTGAAATCAACGACGTTAGTTCTCCGCATAACGGTCAAAAAAAAGATATACTTATTGTCGATGGACGTATTGAGGCAATTGGTCATTCAATTTCTGAAGATGACACACTAATTGTTGAGGGTAATGAACTTCATGTTTCTCAAGGCTGGGTGGACTTGAAGGCTCATTTCTGCGATCCAGGAGAAGAACATAAAGAAACTATTGAAAGTGGATTAGATGCGGCATCTCTTGGTGGCTTTACGCATGTAGCCGTCTTACCTAGTACTCAGCCTGTAGTAGACGGTAAATCGCAAGTAGCCTACTTATTGCAACAATCGGAACTTCACGCCACTAGCCTTCATCCAATAGGAGCGTTAACGGCTAAAATGGAAGGGAAGGAACTCAGTGAAATGTTTGACCTATTCTCAGCGGGAGTGCGCATATTCACAGATGACTTACACCCTGTTTCGTCGGGAATCATGTACAGAAGTTTATTGTACTCCAAACAGTTTGGTGGACGAATAGCTAGCTTTTGTCAAGATGCATCGCTGGCCCAAAATGGCATGGTGAATGAGGGATCGGCTTCAACGCGAACAGGATTAAAAGCCATACCGCATGTAGCAGAAATCATCACACTAGAACGCAATTTGCGCTTAGTGGAATATACCGGTGGTGCTTTTCATGTAAGTGGGATTTCCACCTCCGAAAGTGTTGAGTTAGTTCGAAAAGCTAAATCGAACGGGTTGAATGTAACAGCAGATGTGCACGTCATGAACCTGTTGTTTAATGAAGAAGCGGTGCTTGGTTTTGACAGTCTCTTCAAAGTTCTTCCGCCATTGAGAAGAGAAGCTGACAGACTAGCCTTGTGGGAAGGATTAAAGGATGGTACGATTGATACCATCGTATCGGATCACAGACCAATGGATAAAGAAGAAAAAGATGTAGAATTCGATCATTCCTCGTTTGGAACGATACAATTACAAACTGTTTTCTCAAGCTTATCTGCTCTAACAGAATTTGACTTACCCACATTCTTAACTTGCGTTTCACACAACGCACGGAAAATAATTGGAATTGAAAACCATCCAATAGCTGAAGGAAATATGGCCGATTTAACATTCTTCGATACCAATCGACAGTCTGTATTCTCTTTAGACAAGATAGTTTCCGCAACGTGTAACTCACCATTTATCGGTAAGGAATTTAACACAAAGCCTTTAGGAATAATTAATAATGGTAAATTCGTCTTAACGGATTAATTCAATGCGCCAAAAAAAGAACTTTATCGGCCAGTTTTTACTGAACAAAAAGATGATTGGGTCTATGGTACCCAGTTCTCGATTTTTGGCAAAAAAAATGCTCGAAAACATTAATTTCAAAGAGGCTAAAGTAATCGTTGAACTTGGTCCCGGGACAGGAGTTTTTACCGATCGGCTGCTGGAATTAATGCATCCGGAATCAACGTTGTTAATTTTCGAACTCAACGATACCTTCTACAATCAATTAGCCAACCGCATTCATGATCCCCGTGTACACCTTATTCATGACAGTGCGGAACGTCTTGGTGAGTACCTAAGCAATTTAGGACTTGAAAAAGTGGACGCGGTCATTTCATCTCTTCCTCTTGCTAATTTCCCTAAATTACTCCGCGATAGAATTTTAGAGGTTTCTAAACAATCACTCGCTACTAGTGGAAAATTTATTCAATTCCAATATTCACTGCAGTCAAAAAAAGTGATTTCATCCAAATTTGAAGGTGTAAGAATTGCGTTTACTCCACTCAATTTCCCGCCAGCCTTTGTGTATACATGTTATAAATAATCATGGGTTTTCGCTATTTTTTACTAAACAAGCCGTATGGTATGTTAAGTCAATTTTCGGGCGAAAAAAACGATCGATTACTTGGTGAATGTTTTAATTTTCCCAAAGATGTTTATTCGGTTGGACGATTGGACAAAGACAGCGAAGGGTTGCTTTTATTAACGAACGACAACACGTTAAAACACGCCATCCTCCACCCCGATTCTCATGCCTCGAAAACGTACTGGGTTCAAGTGGATGGAATCCCAACTACTGATCAATTGCATGAATTGGAAAAAGGAGAACTTTCCATCACGCACAAAGGATCTACTCATATTGCAAAAGAGGCTTTATGCAGAAAAATAGACGAACCTAAAGTATGGGAAAGGAATCCACCTATACGTTTCAGGGCAAATTTACCCACATCGTGGATTGAATTGCAACTAACCGAAGGCAAAAACAGACAAGTTAGAAAAATGACTGCTTCTGTTGGATTGCCGACATTACGTTTGATTCGTGCTAAAATCGGAAACTTGGAAATTGGTCAACTGCAACCGGGAGAAGTGATCGAAATTGATTATTTAATGGCTCAAAAAGGCTTGACGTAAGCTACATATCAAATCCACCTTCACCGCCACCTTGACGTTTGTTGGACATTTCCAGTTTCCCAAATTTATAGGTAAAGGTCAAATAGTATCTTCGCGTTAGCCATTTATATTCAGCCGTTTGTGTGACTGTTGGTTGTTGGATATTCATATAAAAACCTTGACGATTGAAAATGTCTGACACCCTGAATCCAACAGCTATTTTTCCATCCTTAAACGTTTTTTCTCCCGAAATATCAACGGGACCTCTTCTTTGTGCTCTTCCTTGAACGGTCACACGCGGTGCGTTGTATGCCGCATTGATCTGAATTGAAGCTGTTTTCTTCCAAAATTCAACTGTACCTGAATACTTTAAATTCCACATGTATCCATTTACATTCCAATTTGCAGTTGGATTATCATCTTCGTACTGAATGTAATTTCCATTAAATGAAAGATTATTTCGCCACCATTTAAACGGTTTATAAATGACAACCGCTTCAATTCCCAAACTGTGACTTGCATCAATATTCAAGAA
>JBILNH010000112.1:0-8062 GCA_044375095.1 Crocinitomicaceae bacterium | reverse complement strand
TGGAAATCACACCTGTCGTATAGCGATAGAATACACTTGATGTAAAGGTCAATTTGGGTTTTTCAACCATATAACCTAAATCATAAGAGTCAATATATTCCGGCTGAAGATTCGGATTTCCTCTTCTCAAGTTGAGCGGATCAGAGTAATTGGTAAAGGGATTTAAATCGGATGCTGCAGCGCGATTAATTCTTCGAGAATAACTTAAACTCAACTCTGATTTTTCAGTTAAACTGTACCGAATGTGTCCCGAAGGGAATAAATTAAAATAATCATTGACAATTCGATTGGAATCGGAGATGAGATCAGGAATTTGATAGGCTTGTTCTACCCTAGCCCCTAGTTGGTATTTCCACTTTCCTTTTTGCTGTCCGGCTATCGCATACGCACTGAAAATGCGCTCATCGTATTGGTATTCGAAATTAGCGAGCGTATCCTCTGTGTACGCTTGATCACTTTCCCATTTCGACTCCGAATATGTGTCTACTAATTGGTCCCGAACAATCGCCTTTGCCCCTGTTTCAAGTCGCGCATTGATCGATGGAAAAGTATAGGTAAAATCCAATTGTGCAGTTGTGATATTGTTCTTTTCGTCGTTGAACAAGCGCTGTCTTAAAGGCGAAGACAATACAGTTAAACTATCTAGCGTATAATCACCCTGTTCATAAAATCCTTGAACCTTTTCACTTCCAAGCGATTGATTTACATCGACAATTAGGTTTCCACGATCCTCTTTAAGGTCAAATTTATAATTCAAATTAACATCATAATTTGCTTGTTGAGAAGGATCTACGGCATCGCGTTTCCACAATGCAAAAGGATCATTATCACTATCGGTAGCTTGATTCCATTGAACACCTGTACGGTTGCGTTGACCTATACTTCCTGTTGCAGAAATCCCCAATACATGACGCGGTTTAAGGTAGAAATCACTTCCAATACGAAAGGTTTGACCAGCATTCAAATCCGTTCCAATGCGATTTTGATCAATTCCACTGCTCGATCCATCAGCAAAGGTTTGACGTATGTCTGAATAATTGTTTCGGTAACCAGCTGTTGATCTTGCCGAATAACTGCCATAAACGTTGAAGGATGAATTTCTGAAGCTTAAAGACGCCGTACCATCCGCCATATTTCCGCCGTTGAGATCACCTGAACCGCCGTTGAGCGCAATTAGCCCATTAAATCCACGTAACCTATTCTTTTTAAGCACTATATTGATAATTCCGCTTGTGCCATCTGGATCGTATTTTGCGGAAGGATTTGTTACCACCTCTATTCGCTCAATTGATCCTGCTGGTAACGCATCAAGAAATGTTTTACCATTCCCACCCGAAAGCGAACTTGGTCGACCATCTATTAGCACCGTAACGGCTCCATCACCGCGCAACATTACGCGTCCATCTTGATCGACTTCTACAGATGGAATATTGTTCAACACATCATTGGCACTCCCGCCTCTAACCGAAAGGTCTTCACCAACATTGTAAACTTTTTTATCAATTCCAGCCTTTAATACATCAAGCTGACCGGTAACCTTAATTTCTTTTAACGTCCCTGAGGATTCCGTCTCCATTTTAACAATACCGACATTCGCAACGGTAATTACTTTAGACAGCTGAACACCTTCTATCTCTTTAGGCAAATAACCTGTGAAAATACATTTTAAGTAATAAAGACCTGCTGCAACTCCCTCCAAGTTGAATTTTCCATTTGCATCTGTAAAAACGCCTGTTACAAGGGTGGAATCTTTTGATCGAAAAAGCCGAACAGAAACATATTCAATGGGTTGGTCTGATTGCTTATCAAGTATTCTTCCTGAAATTATTCCATCAACTCCACTTTTGGGCTGTGCGAATGAATTGAAAGTGATGGGTAGAAAAAGTAACAGAAAAAAAAATTTCATGGGTACGAATTTCGCCATAATTTTTCAGTAGTCATCCGAAAGCATTCAGTTTTAGTTGAAAACGTGAACTTTCTATCGGTAAAAAATATCGAGTGTATCTAAATCCGAAAGCTCATCAAATGAAATCTTAACCAATTTATTTCCCGGAAGCAAATCGAAAAAATTATCTTCGACTTGAATTTTTCCATTTCGCGAATAAATCCAAACATCTCTCAAAAATGAATTCGAAGTCACGCGCAATACTGCTTGCTTATTCGTTTCATCAATTTGAACAAACGACATCTCAACGGAAGACGGTTTTGGTTTTTTTAGCACCGATTTCACCTGTGAATATGCTCTTTTCCTAAGATCACCATTTTTACTTTTCCAAGTAAATTCAACATAAAAGTCTGCAAGTGGTTTTTGTTTATTAAAAATGTCTATTTGCTTAGATTGGAGTACTGAAAGAGAAATAGATTTAGTTGATTCGGAATATAGCTTACCGCTTAAATGAAACACTTTACAAGTAACCGTGTATTCCGATAATTCAGGTAAATCTGAATGAAGAAAATAACCAGTTACACCATTATTTTCTTTTCGCAGCACCGTGACTGACTCATAGTCCTTTTTCATCCTGTATTGCAACGCTTTCCAATTCCCGTAATAATCTATACCAGACCATGTCGGAGCAGGCCAACAATCATTCAATTGCCAATACAACGTACCCATGCAGCGCGGCGCGTCGAGTCGATGACCAGCAACTGCCATTCCAACTGCTTCAGCTTGAGTCAATTGCGAAAAATAGACGAATTCCTCAAATGAAGTTGGCTTACCGAATAAAAGATCAGAATGCTTCGCTATCATGCCGTTGCCGACATAACTTTTTTGGTGGTGTTTCATGACCGGCGAATCCAGTCTCCACTGAGTTGAATCAGCAAAACGTTGAATCGTAGACATTTCGGGGAAGCTTTGAAATCCGTATTCCGCGTTAAACCGACCTATTTTCTTTCCAAAATCACTTAACGGATCTTTTCCATGCCAAACGCCCCAATAATGTTGTGAACCGTGATTATAAAACTCATCTTTACCCCAATTGCTAAGTGGTGACGTATGAATGTATGGAATAGTGGAAAATCGCTGAACTTCTTCAGGTAACAGTTTTTTAAAAAGGTCTTCGTATGCCTGTTCAATGGATTTCGCATCTTTTCCATATAAGTTGTACTTTATCTGAAATCCCCAATTCTTCCATGCCACATCTACTTCATTATTTCCGTTGAAAAGCACAACAGATGGGTGCGCAGAAATACGCGGCAATTGATAACTTACTTCTTCCTTGACATTTCTCAAAAACTCTGGAGAACCAGGATACATCGCACATGCAAACATAAAATCCTGCCAAATCATAATCCCGGCTTCATCGCACGCATTGTAAAAGGCCTCGTCGGGATAATAACCACCGCCCCAAATACGGACCATATTAAAATGAGAAGTAGTCATCTGCTTAACCATATCCTTGAGCTTATCATCGGTTACACGTGAAGGAAAAATATCTTGAGGAATGTAATCTGCACCTTTACAAAATACTGGGCGACCATTGATTTTCATCGCGTAACTCGTGCCCCATTGATCTTTTTCCATGACCAATTCAGATGTCCGAACACCAAATTGAATTGCCTTTGAAAGGCTAAACGAATGAACATTTTTCAACGGACGGATTTTCAATTCATCCGAATACAAAAAGGGCTCACCTTGTCCGTTTGGCCACCAGAGTTTTGGCTGATCAATAACAAATTCAAACGAGAAAGTATCTGCGCCTGGCGGAATAATTTTATCTCCAAAGATGGTGCTCGTAAGCAACAGAGAGTCCCGAACAGGCTGAGCGAATTGAATCTCTACCTCCATCTGAGCTTGCGATTCAGAAATGGAACGTGTCTGAACGTTGACGGAACGCAATTCATTGTGCGAATAAGCCATTAATTTAGCTGGCTTTAACAAGCCTATTGTATTCATTCGCAACGCCCAATCCCAACCAAATTGGTATTGAGGTTTACGCACATAAGGAGCAACGGCAATTGGATGCACATCATTAGGAGCTGGTAAGGTATAAGCCGCATTTTTGAATGTATCTTTTAAAAAAACGACAGGTGGATAGAAGGTGATTTCGATGACATTCTCACCTGGTTTAAGTCGATTTTTTACAGGAAGGAGATACGGTCTAAAGGCATTCGTGCATTGGGCAACTGGTGAACCATTTAGTGAAATTTCTGCATAAGTATCGACTAATGGAAACGCTAACTCTATAAATTCATTGTTAAGTGTTTCTTCAGATATGACAATAGTGGAACGCCATTTCCATATTGAATCTTCAATCCATCCGAATTTGGTTTCATTCTCTCCCCAAAAAGGGTCTGGAAGCTCTCCCGATTGAATATAATATTCTTGCACTGACCCATGTGTACCAATTGTAACCCATTCTTTTTTCAATGGATTGTACATTTCCCAAGCGAGCGTTTGAGCGCTTAATTTATTCGTCAACATCAATAAGCCAATGAGCAACGAACAGATTCGAATATTAATCCCATCCACGGTCATAAGGCGTATTAATCATTCCTTCTTTATTCGCAGACTTTAAGGCATAATTGAAACCTGAGTATACTGAATAACCACCTACATTGCCTTGTTTATCAATAGCCAAAAAGCAACATTGAAGGTCTTTCAAGTCTTCGTGTTTTCGAATAATTCTATTTACCGCCTCTTTACAAGCATCTGTTGGCGAAAATCCTTGTCTCATCAACTCAACAACCGTATGACTTCCGGCAATTCGAATTATTGCTTCACCCAATCCTGTAGCACAAGCCGCACCTATTTCATTGTCGACAAAAAGTCCTGCACCAATTATAGGTGAATCTCCAAGCCTTCCATGCATCTTAAACGCCCAACCGCTGGTTGTACAAGCACCACTTAAATTACCGTGACTATCTAGTGCCAACATACCTATCGTATCGTGGTTCTCATGGTTGATTGTCGGACGTTTAAATACATCTTTATTTTCCTTTCTCCATTTTTTATAAGCCTTCTTAACCTCTGGAATCGGTGTTTTAATTTTGTTAAATCCTTGTTCAATCGCAAATTTACGTGCCCCTTCACCAACAAGCATTACGTGTTGTGTCTTATCCATAACTCTCCTCGCCACAGAAATTGGATGATCAATTCCTTCAAGAAAACCAACCGCACCGCATCGAGAACGTTCATCCATAATGCAAGCATCTAACGTAACATGACCGTCACGATCGGGCATTCCTCCTATTCCAACACTTCGATTGGTCAAATCTGCTTCAGTAACCCGAACCCCCTTTTCAACTGCATCAATTGCTTTTCCACCTGCAGAAAGGACTTCCCAAGCGGCAGAATTAGCCGCAAGACCATGTTCCCATGTAGATATGACAACTGGACCTGAAGACTTACCAGTAAACTCGGTTGTAACAATACTCGTGGCATTTGCGGGTTCAATTGCACTGAGTACAGCTCCAGCCAGACCAAACTTTATAAATTTTCTTCTCTTCATCGACTTAGTTCAACGTGGACAACCATTTTTGATACACTTTAGCAAAACGTTCATGATCTGCATATTCAACTGAAAAATCATGAAGCCCACTGAAGTCGGGTTTTGCCATCATGAAAATATAGTCGTGCTGTTTTGGATTTAAAACCGCCTCAACAACTTCCATTGGTGGTAACGAAATTGGTCCTGGGGGTAATCCATTGATTTTATATGTATTGTACGGACACTCAATTTCTTTGTGAACATTTAGCAATCGCTGAACACCATTGAGAAGATCTCCCCAGCAGAAACGAAATGTGGGATCAGATTGTAATTTCATTCCTTGCTTAAGCCTGTTTAGGTATAGTCCAGCAATGACAGGCCATTCTTGCGGATTTTTGGATTGTTCACCGTATACGATACTAGCTAACGTCACCGCTTCAACTGGATCTTTCAATCCAATTTTTGACAATTTTGATCGTCTATCTTCAGTCCAATAGGCTTTGTAAGCAGCTGCCATTTTATCCAAAAACGCTTTTTCATCCGTATCGTAAAACATTTTGTACGTATTCGGAATAAACATAGCTGGTATTTCAGCAAGGGAAAAACCATATTTATCCAATGTGGAGCCAGTTGCTATCAATTGAACAAAAGACGTGCTGTCCAGCAATAACTGCCCTTGAATTTTTCCAGCTAAATCATTAATAGTCTTACAGTTATTAAAACTAACCTCAACCTCTACTTCACCATTTCCATTTCCTAAATCGTTCAGCTTAAAGCCATTTAAAAGCGTTCGGTATTGTGTGTTTGGTTCAAATCGGTATTTACCTAGCGCAATATTCGCTTTTGAAAGACCTTTATATTCACCAATTTCAATAAATGCCGCCGCATCATCGATGATCTTCTGACCGGATAACTCTGTCGCCAATTCATTTAGTGTCAATGGCTTGGAAACATAGAATTCAATCGCAACTGTATTCACACTTTCCTTTCTACTTTTCATGAAAAGGAACAATTTCGGAAGCACTAAAAACCCCACAACTGCGGCAACTACTGCAGCAGAAATAATAATCACTACTCTTTTAGACATAATTGAAAATTAAGTTCATTAATACGTTGCCCTTTAGGGCCTTTAAACCAGTTTATGCGTTTACCAACTTGGACAAACCCAGCAGATTGAAATAAATTTATACTCGCCATATTGCCTTCTTGGATGGAAGCAGACAAGTTATGAAAATCAAATACCGCACGAACATAATCAATGAGTAAGATAAGCGCCTCTTTTGCATAACCCTTACCTCTTTCCTCCAAACGTGCCAACAAAATACCAACCGACACATTGCCATTTTTAAAATCTGCATCGTATAAATCTACCGTACCAATAGATTCATTGGAATCATTCAAGCAAAGAATAAACCGTAACTGTCCGGATGAGCGAAACTGTTGTTGCTGTTCGATCAACTGTTGCATTCCGTGCAATGAAAAAGGGATCTCAGTATCAGTAACATGCCAATTTTCAGGATTATTCTCCCAAAGCATCACATCAATAGCATCGTATGGCTCAACCATTCGTAAATAAAGTGTATTCCCTCTGAGCAATTGCTGCATGAAAAAAGAACTTAAAAATTACTGTGTTTCATTACAATTTCACCATTGTAAACCATTTTGGCAGGACCGATTAAGTAAACGTTACAGAAAGTGTCATTTTCATTTCTTTCGAATGAAATCATCAATTCACCGCCCTTTACATCTACGCGAATTTCACATTTTCCAGTGATGTCATATGCATGTACATACGCTATTGCACAAGCTGTTGCACCTGTCCCGCAAGAAAGCGTTTCATCCTCTACCCCACGCTCATAAGTGCGAATACTCAGGTGATTAGACTGAATAACTTTTGCAAAGTTAACATTGATTCCTTCTTGCTCATAAAGCGAACTGAAACGAATCCCACGTCCCAATTCAACTACATTTATGTCATTTATTTCTTCCTTAAATTGGATGTAATGTGGAGAACCAGTATCTATTACCACATCCTTAGTATTTGTCTCATGTACAACCGAAACATCTTTCATTTTTACCGAGAACAACTCCTCACCAATCGATCCCTCGTGTGGACCATCACACCCAAGAAAGTATGCCTTATTTTTACAATAACCCCTTTTAAAGGCAAATGCTAAACCACAACGCGCACCATTACCGCAGAAACTTTTCGACCCGTCAGCATTAAAATAATCAAGTTCAAAATCGAATCCATCAACGCGATTCAATCGAATTAAACCATCTGCACCGACACCGAATCTCCTGTCGCAAAGTTGGGAAATGTGATGAACTGACAACCAATTATATTGCCCATTCATGTTATCTAACATGATAAAATCATTTCCCGTTCCCTGGTACTTTTCAAATTCGAGAATCATTCGTCAAATATAGTTTTTTTCAAGTATAGCTTACTTTTAGAGGCTTAACAATCTTTAACAGCAAAACCGTAACAAATCCAACCTTGACCTTGTTAACTTTGCAATTGAAAAAGACACAAACATGAGAACATCTTGGAAATTAATTGGATTTGGATTTTTGGGTGGAATGTTACCTCTTTCCGCTTACATGCTCGTAAGTAAACCACAATTTGATAA
>JBILNH010000215.1:0-3539 GCA_044375095.1 Crocinitomicaceae bacterium | reverse complement strand
TTAATATTGGTTCGGTAGGCTAATGTATCTCCGCAACCAATTTGTACAGTAAATCCATTATATGGTTGATGATAAAGCGTCTGACCGTGGCACGCAATCGCATCAATATTTGCTTTATCAATTTGATTTTTAATGCAAAAATGATTTACACAGCTGGCATAGAATGCTCCAATTTTTTTATCCAACATCGCTAAAGAAACGGGAGTAAAACTCTCAATAGCAATTAGTTCGTTGGAAAGATCCTCTGGATAGGGGTATGTTTCAAACGCAAGCAACTCGAAATCATCGCTTTTTTCAGCAACCAATTTATAGGTAGCGTAACTGATATCCAATCCGTCGAGTGAGGTTCCTGACATTAGTCCAATGATATTATACGAACTCATGGTAAAATCTTGGTTTCAATAAAATTATTCAATTAAATTTGTAACACAAGAAAACAAGAGATTAAATCAAGCCAAAAACGATGAATTTTGAACTAACAGAAGAACAACTTGCCGTGCGTGATGCTGCAAGAGATTTTGCTCAAAACGTCCTGAAATCTGGAGTTATTGAACGAGATCGCGACCAACGTTTTCCTGCTGAGGAAATAAAACAGCTCGGAGAATTAGGATTTATGGGTATGATGGTCGATCCTAAATACGGCGGAAGTGGAATGGACACCATGTCATATGTGTTGGCTATGGAGGAGATATCCAAAGTAGATGCCTCAACGTCAGTTTGTATGTCCGTTAATAATTCATTGGTTTGCTGGGGATTAGAAATGTTCGGGTCTGAGGATCAAAAGCAGAAGTACCTCGTACCTCTTGCCAAAGGAGAAAAAATTGGTGCATTTTGTTTGTCTGAGCCGGAAGCTGGTTCGGATGCTACGTCACAAAAGACGACTGCAATTGACAAAGGAGATCATTATTTGTTGAATGGTACAAAAAACTGGATCACTAACGGTTCATCTGCATCAGTATACCTTGTAATTGCGCAAACAGACGTAGAAGCCGGTCATAAAGGAATCAATGCATTCATTATTGAAAAAGGAATGGATGGATTTATCATCGGTGCAAAAGAGGATAAAATGGGTATTAGAGGAAGTGATACACATACGTTACTTTTCAATGATGTCAAAGTTCCGAAAGAAAATCGTATTGGTGAAGATGGCTTTGGATTCAAATTCGCAATGAAAGTTCTTGCAGGTGGACGAATCGGAATTGCTGCTCAAGCACTTGGAATTGCTGCGGGTGCCTTTGAATTGGCTACGGCTTATTCGAAAGAAAGAAAAGCTTTCGGTAAAGAAATCCACAAACACCAAGCGATTGCTTTCAAACTTGCTGATATGGCAACTGAAATTGAAGCGGCGAGATTGTTGGTTTACCGTTCTGCGGACGACAAAGACAACGGAAGAGATTACGGTCAATCAAGTGCTATGGCTAAATTGTATGCTTCTAAAGTAGCTATGGAACAGACCGTTGAAGCAGTTCAGGTTCACGGTGGATATGGATTTGTAAAAGAATACCACGTTGAGCGTTTAATGAGAGATGCGAAAATCACTCAAATTTACGAGGGCACATCTGAAGTACAGAAGATTGTAATATCAAGAGGAATACTTAACGCGTAATTAGTGCGTTACTCATACATTGGAAGGCTATTTCGAAAGGAATAGCCTTTTGTTTTTACTTAATAATTAGTGGCTTATTCCCTTTGAAAACGGATTTTTCCAATTCAAAATCAATTCGACCCATTTGAACACCACCCCAGCCAACTTGATTGATCACCACCTGTCTACCTTTGTTATTCAGTTCAACGACCGGTTCTTTCAAAAAAGTGTGCGTGTGACCCCCTATTATTAAGTCTATGCCTGATGTAGATTTTGCCAGTTTTCGATCTGAAATGCGCTCGTCAGGATACTCGAATCCGAGATGGGATAAGCAAATAACGACGTCACACCCCTTAGAACGCAACAAACTGGCTTGTTCATTTGCCGTTGCGATTGGATCAAGGTACATGGTTTGTTCAAACTTGCTATCGGGAACCAAGCCTTTTAGCTCTACTCCTACTCCAAAAACACCCACTGTAATTCTTCCTTTTTTGAAAATCTGATGTGGACGTGTTTGTCCGTCTATAACTGTACGACCAAAATCATAATTCGCACACAAAAAAGGGAACGTCGCGTGTTTTTTAGCAGCTAAAAACCCATGAAGTCCTGCATCAAAATCGTGATTTCCCATGGTGGCTGCATCATACCCAAGCTTCGACATTAACTGCAATTCCAATTTCCCCCCAAACCTGTTGAAGTACGGTGTCCCTTGAAAAATATCTCCCGCGTCAAGCAGAAGCACCTGATCCTCAACTGCGCGAATAGACTGAATGAGTTGCATACGTTTCGCCACGCCTCCCATTCCTGGGTACTTCGCATGATTCATCGGGAGTGGATCGATATTGGAATGAGTGTCGTTAGTGTGTAAAATGGTTAACCGATCAGCTGAAGGTTTCATTGAAGCAGCCAACGAATTACCTGTAATGATTACGCCACCAGTAACAAAAATGGATTTCTTTACGAATGACCTTCTTTCCATCACCACTGAATACGAATAGATGAATCCGCAACTAGCGACTGTTGTTGAATTGCTTCTTCGATTAATACATCTCTCAATAATTTACCCGTTCGATTCACTGCGCGACTTTTTGAGAAAAACGTCATTTTATCTCCCCCATTCGCTAAGTAATCTGAGGTAATAACCCAAAAAGAGGTTGTGGTATCTGTCCAGCCATTCACCAGTAATTTTCCGTTTTTGACAAACGCATTGGCGATAGGTTCTCCAGTTGTCTTGCGCAGGTAGCTTTCTATTTCAGCTAAACTCGTTGCAGGCAGCTCTAACCAAACAACTTCATTGTCGAACGGCATAATTCGGTACATATCTCCAAGAGTAATATCTCCTTTGTTAATGGTCGAGCGAATGCCACCAGTATTCAACAAGCACATCACCGGTTGTCTAAGTCGAACAACCTTTGTTTGATTGACAAAAAGCGCATCAGCTACCCAATTACCAAGTACACTTGAAGGTCTTCCAACCACCATGTCCAATGGAGAAGTTGCCACAACGTTACCCATTTCATTCTGGAGTGTATCTCTGTAAGGTGAAATCAACTGATCCACAGATTGATCTATCTGAACAAGTGAATCGAGTGGCTGAATATCGGAACTTACATTAGTTATATGATAAGAAGAGCAGGCCAACAGACCTGCTCCACTCAAAATCACTATGCATACCTTCCACACGGGAAATTAGTTGAACACCACTTGACGTTGAACATCACCGATAGCGGTATGAACGATCAATACGTACGATCCACTTTTGAATTGTTTTGCATTCAATTGAACCACAGGCAACGCTGTATTTTCTTTATGCTCAACCACTTTTCCATTCATGTCAACCAATGTATAAGAATCAATTGTCAGTCCATTGACCTGAATATACACCACATCATTTGATGGTACTGGGAAGACAACTAGATTGGCATTTAATTGTTCCTCAACGCCATTATAGCAT
>JBILNH010000214.1:0-3575 GCA_044375095.1 Crocinitomicaceae bacterium | reverse complement strand
GCTTTTCCTAGAGCAGTAAATTCTTTCCATTCAAAACCACCGTAAAAAACAATGTCTTTTTTGAAGTCCTTTTCCAAATTGATGCCCGTTCGCTCAACCAAGGTTAATTTATCAAGTGGACCAGTTCGAAATAATGTGGCAAATGTGGAACCAACCGCAGCTGCTGTGGGAGATTGTCCGATTTGTTCAATATCCTTGCTGTAAAATCCAGTAAGCATTCCTCGTTTCTTAGGAGTGATATTGTAACGAACTGATGCGCCATATTTGAATCGTTCATCACCAAAGCCATAGGCTGCCCGACCCCCAATTTCCAATCGCCTCGAAAAATTATTCGATGTGCGCAGAGCCAGGCCGAATCTAAAATCTTCTACAGGATTGAAACTAATACCACTAAACGCATCACCGATCTCTATTTTTTTAATGGGATAGTACCCGGTCGTTGCCAAATATATAAGGCTTCTCAACCGATTAAAAAATGGTAATTTATTTAAGGTGTCTACTAGCTCAATGATTTTTTCCTCTTGTTTGTTTAATGGTTCATGTCGTGCGCGCTTCCAATAATCATCACTTCTTAATTTAGCGCTGTCCGCAAACTCTACTGTGTTATCGGATTTATAAAATTCTGGTGGATGAGGTTGATTGATGACAAAATTTCTGCGTGTAGCGGTCTTTCGACCATAAAAACCATAAATTTTAGATTTTTTAGTTACATTAATATCGACAATTAACCGCTCTTTAGTGAGCATCCAGATTTCCTTTTCAACTTCCTCGAATTCATGCTCAAAATAAAGGGAGTTGACATAATTGATATTTGCATCAGGAGCAACGTGAGCAGAAAAACGTTTTACGGCGTAGGTAGTATCATGAATCCACATGTCACCAGTAAATGTCATTTCACCTTTTCGCTTCGGAACAAAACGAAGTTTATAACACCATTGGTTATCAATAAATGTGGAGTCATCCAAATAAAAACGGTAATGATTTCGAGCGAAATTGGAAACTGGAGAAATGAATGATCGGTTTAATAGGTCAATTGTATTATCATACACATTAATGTCGAAATACATGTCACCTAAAAACTGATTGAATTCTATATTATCCACACCTGTCACGCGATTGGCTTGGACAACTTCTTTCCGTTGTTTTGGTTTCTGTTGAAAGTAGAAATTGGAAATGGTCTCACTTAAAAGAGCAGGCAGGTACGTTTTTTCCTCAGTTGTAGAGTCCAGGAAATCCATAACAATATCTAATCGTTTAACAATGGGATTCTTTGCGATTCCATCTCCAATGTTATTCACATCTAATTGAAATTTGTTGTACAACTCATACTCGTAAGCGGTCAGTTTTTCCTTATTGTTAATCGGTTTATTAGCAATAACGCGTTTATGAAGACGAACAGAAGGGAGTTCATCCGGCGGGCGAATGACGATTTCTTGAATTTCTCTCGGCTGAGTGATCATTCGAGCGTTGATCTCTTGATCTTTGCCTTTTTTTATAAAATAGCTAAGTGTAAGGTAACCGTTGAAAATAAACTGAATGGAATCAGTAGCATAATAAGAATCAAGTAGATATGCTCCTGTTGAATCGGTTATCGTACCAATTTTAGAGTCTTTGAATTGGACTTTGACAAAAGGCATTGGTTGACCATTAGTTGCATCCCAAACTTTGCCGCTAATTCGAGTAGTTTGACTCCAGCCAATGAGGGAGAGTGATAAAAATAAAATAGTGAATATGGTTGATTTCATGTATCGAGGCAAAAGTAAATATCTTATTGATAAACCTTTAATCTAAAACACTTTCTTTTTTCATTTTGTTATGCACCCTTAGCGATACGATAATCCCTATTTCATATAAAAGTACAATCGGAATTGCCACGATAATTTGCGAGATCACATCAGGTGGGGTAATAGCTGCTGCAAGAATCAACACCCCAACAATCGCATGTTTTCGATATTTTTTTAGGAATACAGGAGTAATAACCCCCAATCGAGTAAAGATATATGCAACAACTGGAAGTAAAAAAAGCAATCCGGTATAAAAAACCGTTGATAAAATAGTACTCAGGTATGAACTAATCGTGAAAATATTTTGAATATCCTTACTTATTTGATAAGCTCCAAAAAATTGAACAGTTAAAGGGGCAACAATAAAATAACCGAATAGTATTCCAGTGAAAAATAAAATGCTTACATAGAAAACAATTCCTTTGGCTACCGATTTTTCGTTTTGTTTCAAACCTGGTTTAACAAACGCCCAGATTTGGTAAAAAATGAATGGAAACGACAAGACAATTCCACCAAGAATACTCATCATCAATGCGTAGCTGAATTGACCTGACATCGTTGTGCTTTGAAAGCTCACCGGAATTTCCTCGATACACACTCCAGCCCATGCGCAGAGTAATCGGAAGGTAATGAAATCCGGTTGTTTCATCGAAATGAAAAACGTGTTTAATATCCACTCCTGAAAATAAAAAAGCACACTTGAAGCAACTAGAATAGCAATAGCAATCCGAACTAAGCGCCACCTCAGTTCTTCAAGATGGTCTAAAAAAGTCATGTTTTTATCATCAGACATACGTGCAAATTTAATCAATATGTCGTTTAAAGGGCGCCTTAACCAACCGTTAATATCACGTAATTATTAGATCCATTCAGTTACAACTCGCACAAAATCTATATTTCTGCCTTTTCATTGCGACATTTTAACTATCTTCAGTTAATGGAAAATGAATTTACTATTAAATGATTGTCGGGGAACTCAAAACAGCACTTCGGGATTATTTCGGATTCGATCAATTTAAAGGCAAACAGGAAGCGATTATACAAAATGTATTAGACGGTAAAAACACCTTCGTAATCATGCCAACGGGTGGAGGTAAATCAATGTGCTACCAGCTTCCAGCCCTTGTTTTAGATGGCACAGCAGTTGTGGTTTCTCCGCTCATTGCGTTGATGAAAAATCAGGTAGACGCCATTCGACAAGTAAGTAACAACGAATCCGTAGCTCATTTTTTGAATTCATCGCTGAGTAAATCTGAAATTAACCAAGTTAAAAAAGCTGTTCAAGACGGAGAAACAAAGTTATTGTACGTAGCCCCGGAATCGCTTACTAAAAAAGAAAATATTGATTTTTTAACCTCTGTGAATGTTTCCTTTTTTGCCATCGATGAAGCGCATTGTATTTCAGAGTGGGGACATGACTTTCGGCCAGAGTATCGGCGATTGCGTGAGATTTTTGAGAAGATTTCAGCTGTTCCAATTATCGCTTTAACGGCAACAGCAACTCCTAAAGTCCAATACGACATACAGAAGAATTTAAATATGTTGGATGCAACAGTATTTAAGGCATCATTTAATCGGGACAACCTCTACTATGAAATTCGTCCAAAACGAGAGGTTGAAAAGCAAATCATAAAATACATACGGACCAAGGAAGGGAAAAGTGGGATCATTTATTGCCTTAGTCGAAAAAAAGTGGAGGAAATAGCCGAACTCTTGCAAGTCAATGGGGTCAATGCACTTCCTTACCATGCCGGGCTTGATGCCTCTACACGCGCGAAACATCAAGATATG
>JBILNH010000213.1:0-3588 GCA_044375095.1 Crocinitomicaceae bacterium | reverse complement strand
ATTCAGTCACTATCCTCACCGAGATCGTGTGATTTAAACAACGACGGTACTTTAGATATTGTTGTAGGAGCAGGACTGGATGGTATTGCGCATCCAAACGGAATTATTGCCCTGAACGGATTGAATGGATCACTGCTCTGGAAACGACCTGCACGGGATGAGGTATTCGGAAGTGCTATTTTTCAGGATATCAATAGCGATGGTGTAAAAGATGTGTTCATCACCGGACGTAAAGCGCAATTACTCGCGCTAAATGGCACAAACGGTAATTTACTTTGGGATTATTTCCCTTATCCCTCAAATCCTGTTGACAGTGGCTTATACAATTTCTACAATCCACAGTTCATTCCTGATGTAAGCGGCGATTTAATTCCAGATATTTTGGTTTCTAATGGGGGCGATCACGCTGCTCCTGTGTGGCAAACCAATCGTCCTCCTGGCCATTTGATGGTTGTCAATGCGGTAAATGGTAATTTAATTGCTAAAGCGGTAGTCCCAGACAGCGCAGAAATCTATTGTTCACCCATTGTGGCTGACGTGCAGGGCAATGGTGTCAAGTGGATTTTATTCGGTACAGGTGGTGAAAACTTAGGTGGACATTTTTATGCGTGTCCCTTAACTGACTTGATTCAGACCAATTCATTAGCGAATTCGATTGTTCTTGCCACCGATAATTCACGTGGATACATTGCGCCGGCTTCTGTGGCGCGTGCAGATCAAGGACAAAGTATTTTTATTCAGTCATTTGGAGGTGAAGTTACCAAGATCAATGGCCACAATTGGACAACAGCATGGTCGACAACTATTCCGGGTACAGAATCGTCTGCTGCTCCTGTTATCGGGAGAATGAATGCGGACCTTACGCCGGATGTATTTGTGTTATTATACAAAGGAATCGCACCTTCTTACTCAGATTTCTACCAAGTCATGCTGGATGGATTGACAGGTACCATCGCGTTTAAAGATAGTTTAGGTGTATTCTCTTATCCTTCGGCAAACGCAATAGATTTGAATAACGATGGTATTGATGAGGCTGTTGTATCAGTTACATACAATGAAGCCGGTGTGTTCAAGCATAAATTACATGCCATTGACTTTGCCTCTTCTTCGATTTCCCAAATAGACGTGACGCGAACAGGTGTAAACTTAGGCTGCACGCCACACATCGTAAACATGGACAATGATGCCTCATTAGAATTGATTTATGTTGTCAAAAAAGACAGTATTAATCCGGTTGGAAGTAAAGGGATTTTTATCAATTGTGTCAACCTTTTATCTAACCGTCCAAATAATGGAATTGCTTGGGGAAGTTACATGGGTACCAAACAAGACGGACATTACCAGTATAGTCCTGTAAACTGTGGTTTTGGCAGCACGATTGCTTCAGTAAACATTCAAAATCCAAGTTGCAATACTTTTTCAAACGGCAATGTAACACCAATCGCAACAGGACAAAATGCTCCGTATACTTATCTTTGGTCAAATGGGCAAATTACTCCGACCCTAAATAATGTTCCGGCTGGTGCGTATTGGGTGCGCATAACGGACGCCAACAATTGCTTTGAAGAGCGCAGTGTGAACTTAGTTGATCCGTACGTAATTAGTTTTGGAGGTATTGCTTCTCCTAGCTGTCCCGGTGATACTAATGGCATGGCAACGTTAAATTCATCCGGTTGTTCATGTATGTTCAGTACGTGCACATTTCTATGGGATAATGGCGTTACCACAAAACCAAACAATTCACTTGTAGAAGGTTGGAATAGTGTGATTATTAATCATCCCGATGGCTGCGTTGTGATAGACTCAGTATTTATCCCTTCTCCAAGCCCAATAATTGATTCTGTTCAGATACAGCACATCGATTGTTTTGGCAATTCAACTGGAATTATTGAATTGGTTCCAAGTGCAGCGGCTGGAGGCGTTCACTACGAATGGGAAAACGGCAACCAAACGAATAGCATTACCGGGTTAACTGCTGGAACTTATTCTGTGGTCCTTCAGGATTCGAGATCCTGTGAAGATTCCTTAATAATTACTGTCTTAGAACCAGACACATTAATTGTTGATCACTTGGCCACAGATGTCTTGTGTCATGGTGGTAATTCAGGATCAATCCAATGGTCCATTCAAGGCGGAACGATGCCTTACACGAGTTCATTCTCCAATCAAGTTGTACAAACTACATCCGTCAGCGGACTTTCAGAAGGAAATTATACCATAGAGGTTACTGATTCAAATAGTTGCGTTCAAAGTATACAAGTTGCACTGACACAACCATCGCCGCTTCTATTGACACTGAACAGCACTCCAGCGAGCGGGATGAATAGCTTTGATGGAATTATTGTCGCTACACCATCAGGAGGGACCGCACCCTACTCATACCTATGGAATGTTCCGCAATCCGATTCCATGATCGTGTATTTAAACCCTGGTAATTACACTCTCCAATTAAGTGACCAAAACGGATGTACAATCGACACCAATTTATATATCGGTGTACTTTCACTTGACGAGCAATCTTTAGTGTCCATAGAACTTTTCCCTAATCCTGTAACTGATAAATTGCACGTAAAGGGATGTAAAACAGATGCGGACTTTTCCATCTATTCTGTTACTGGCCAATTGATTAAAGAAGGTAAACTCAATGAAAATACGGTTTACGTTGGCGATATTAGTGAAGGAATGTATTACATCAAATTCAAAGAAGAGCTGAATCCTTTTCTTAAGAAATAGACCCGAGTTTTAGTTTTATCAATACCCTAAAATGAACTAAATGCCGTTTGTTTCGTTCTTAACATAGATCAATTTGAAGCTCAACTTAATGTTTCATCTTTGCATCACACTTTGTTAAATTAAAAATATACAACATGAAAAAAGTTTTTTTACCAGCAACACTTGCTTTAGCATTAATGTCGTTTGTAGTGGCAACAGTAGCTACATGGAAATCAGATGGCGCACATTCCCGTTTAGGTTTTTCAATTACGCACATGGGAATTTCAGAAGTTAACGGTCAGTTCGATAAATTCGAAGTATCAATCAGTACACCAAACGCGGATTTCTCTGGAGCAACAATTGATATGACAGCTCAAGCATCCACAATCAATACAGGAATGTCAATGCGTGACGATCACTTACGTGCAGCTGATTTCTTTGATGTAGCGAACCACCCAACACTTACGTTTAAAAGTACGTCTGTAAAAAAAGATAAAGGAAATGCGTACACAGTTACCGGTGACCTAACAATGAGAGGAATTACTAAACCAGTTACGTTCCAAGCCATTCACAACGGAAACGCAAAGAACCGCGCAGGTGGTGATGTAGCTGGATTCCGAATGATGGGAACAATCAAACGTTCTGATTTCAAGGTAGGGGAACCAGGAGGAACACTTGCTGACGAGGTGAAGCTTATTGCTGACCTTGAAGTAGGAAAAGACTAACTTGCAATCGATAAACATCATGAAAACAATCTTATTTTCCGCACTTTTTATTTTCACCTTTTCATTTTCAAGCTTAGCGCAACAATGGAAAATTGCGGAAGGTCATAACATAGCATTCTCTAATAGTGATGTGGCAGGTGTTTTCAAGGAG
>JBILNH010000243.1:0-2709 GCA_044375095.1 Crocinitomicaceae bacterium | reverse complement strand
AAACACCTTTACTGTAAAAAACAGTGTGTTCAAAATCCCAAGTATGACGATAAACTCAAGCCTCGGATTCATGGAAATCAAAGGTGAACAGCGCCTTGATGGAAAAATGGAAATGGATTACCTTATCGGTGTGCCTTGGAAAATGATTACCAAAATCGGTGGACAAAAGTTGTTCGGTAAGAAAAACGCTGAAAAAGAAAATGACGACGAAATCATCTACAGACAAAAGAATTCGAAATTTTTGTACGTTCAAATGACCGGCGACCTAGAGAATTACAACGTGAAGCTGGCTAAAAAACCGAAGTAAATTTGAATTCTTCAGACAAAAATTACATTTAATTTATCCGGGAAGTACCGATTTAATAGTCTTTCATTCTTTACCGATTAACGAAAGTTTAAGGACTGCTTGGAAGAATATATCATTTAATTATGGCATCCAATTAATAATTGACATTTTCTATCTTCGTTTGAAATAATTTCAGATCTTGAACTTATGACTAAAGCTTTCTGGGTCTTTCTAGTAACAATCAATACCGCAATTGCGCAAGAATTTACGCGTGCTGAACTTTCGACCGAACTGACGAATCCATGGGAAATAACCTATGGACCAGATAATTTTCTATGGATAAGTGAGGCAGGTGGTAAGGTATCGAGAGTACATCCTGAAAGCGGAGATAAAACAGTTATCTACATAGCACCTGACTATTTTGGGGGCTCAACGTTGGAGCAGTCAACACTTTGCTTCAATCCGGTTATTGGTGCGGGAACATTAGGCTTGACGCTTCACCCCGACTTTTCCATCGGCGACAGTGCATTTATCTATTTCGTATACTCATACAACAGTGGAACAAGTACTTCACCTGCAACAAAATTTAAAATTAAACGATTGAAATGGGACGCATTATCCGAAACAGTTAGTGGAGCTGATGATCTTGTCACAGCAATTCCGACAGGCTATGATCATGTAGGTGGTCGGTTATTAGCTGTCAAACGCAACGGAACCGCTTATCTCTTTTTAACCATTGGAGATCACGGCATTTCGGAAGACAGTCAGCCCACCTGTTACGATCCACCTTCCACAAATCCAAACTTTTTAGCACAAGATCCCAACACATATAACGGAAAAATTCACCGCTTTTTGATGGACGGAACAATTCCAACAGACAATCCCATTCCCGGAAATTCATTCTTCACGAGGGGACATCGAAACCCTCAAGGCCTGCTATACAATTCTAATTTGGATCGTCTATACGGAGTTGAACATGGTGACAGAACAGATGATGAAATCAATATCCTACATCCCGGAATGAATTACGGGTGGAAAAATGTACGAGGTTACCACCAAGACAACAATTATCCAGGAGAAATATCTTATGTTAATTCATATGTCCCCAATCCAACAATAGTGGGTGATTCATTGGTACAACCTTTTTACTCCTTTTGTACAACGCAACCGAATGCTTCAAGTAACTACTTGGATTGGTGCACGGTGGCACCTTCCGATGGCATTTACTACAACAGTTCAGGGATTCCGGAATGGACGAATAGCCTATTGGTCACCACGCTAAAAAATGGAAGTACAACAGACATGCAAGTCGTCCAGTTTAAATTGCTTCAAAACGGTGACTTAGCCTCGTCAACATCAAGCTCTCCTAATCCAAGCTATTTCTTTGCGGAAGACCAGCTGTTAAACGGTCGTTTGCGGGATATTGCAGTTTCACCGTCCGGGAAAACGATTTTTCTAATCAACAATGGTGGGACTAATGCAGATAAGATTACTGTTTATAATTACGATACGCCCGATAATCCAAGTGATAATTTGTTTTGGATTTATCCGAACCCATCTACAGATCAATTGACCTTGGAATTTACCGAAAATAGCTATCCAACGGCAATCAAAGTAGCTGATATTCATGGAAAGTTGGTCTATTCTAGCACGCTCAACTTTACTGCAATTGATGTGAAGGAATGGCTAGAAGGAATGTATTTTATCACCGCAGAAACAGCCACACAAAAATTGATGTTGAAATACATCAAGCAGTAAGGAGTAATACAGACGAATACTGCACTATTTTTTCCGTTTATCGAAAAATATAAGTTGTAATCACACCATCCATCCAAATGACATGACATTCTTTTCATTTTTGTATAAAAGACTAAATTAGAGGACTTTTTTAGAATGACTAATGGTGGATGTTTATCCTAAATGAATAATATCACCCAACGGAATTCAGCGACAATTTAATCGAAATAAATGACTACAAAAATTTGGATCCTGATAGTAGGAATTGTTTTCTTTTCAAGAAACCTTAATGCTCAACAGGACGACCTAAGAAAAAAAACTGCAACCGAAAATCAATCCAAACCACTTGACGGACTTAAAAAAGCAGGGCCTGGTGATATTGACCCCAATATTCCAATGATGTTAGATCCGATGTCAACACCTATGTATTTTGAAGATCTATCCGTGTTGAACCAAAATGATTTTTTAAATGTAATGATGTCTGGAGATTATTTACCCGAACCCTATGTCGATAGCGCTAAAGTTGTTCGCGCATTTATCCTAAGGAAAGCAACAGAGGAGGAAAAAAAACGAATGAGGGAAGCACAAGCCAACATGACAGATAATCTAAAGGTCGAAGATAAAATGTTAGGAAAACCGGCAACACCTTTTTCTGCGACGGACATAACAGGTACGAATTACTCTTT